>CAZTER010000157.1:0-5186 GCA_964612045.1 uncultured Bdellovibrionales bacterium | reverse complement strand
TTGGAATATGGCAATTTTTGGATGAACGACTAAACCACTATAGAAATTAGCAGTTTTAAAATTTAAAAATGGTAATTTTTATAAAAATAGAATTAAAAAGCCGCATTACTAAAGTAAGTATTAGTAACTACCCTTGAAAAAGGCTCAATAAATTTAAGGAGTTTATTTTTTAGGTAAAAGAGTTGCTGCTAATTCTTTCAAATAGAGATCAACTCCAGCAGTGAACTTATTTATAAGATCTCCAGAAGATGGCTCCTTCACCACATATCCATCTAATTTCAGATCTTGTACCACAGAGAATGCAACGAAGAGTGCATATTTTCTCAACTCCTCTGCACAATACGACCAGAGTGACTCCATCTTCCTTTGTGTAGCTACATCTTCTCTTAAAAAAGAATCAGCACGCGCTTGAGAAAAATGCTTAAGAAGCATTGAGCTCTTTTCGAAATGAGATAATGCCATCTCGTGAAAGAATTTACAGAGCTCAACTAACCGGTCTTCCGATAATCGGTCTCCAACCACACCCTTTAAAAAACGATATGCCGGATCCCTTTCAGCCACATAATCACCAGAATAAATCTCTAAGAACTGAGAGCTATAAGCGTCTCTTGCTAAAGTTGCATAGACTCTTACTATATCATTACATAGGTCTCGCACTAGCTGAGGACCAGCTGTTCGATCATTTAGTTCAGAATCTAAACCAACCACTAAACAGCTATCTGTATCCGACATAAAGAGCTTATCGATCGCTGGGGAATAAAGAAAATTTCCAAAGTGCGCTACATGACGCAAAACTCCGCTACCAATACTTGCTCTACGAATCTCTCCAATTCTCTCTACAAAATCGCAATAACGATGAATTAAATCTATCATCGCAGTTGGCTCTAAGATGTCGAATTCTGGATATCCGACAAAGATCTTTTCCGCTCCTTTTGAAAAAAGATCATCTCCTACTAAATGAAAACTAATTACCTGTCCTAAAAATTTAAGGTCAGGTAATGCCCTTTGAATAAAGACTCCTGTAGGCTCTCCTTCCTGATTGTTCATTCCGGGCAAAATTCGCTCAGGATTACCCTCTGATAGATTAAATTCAGCTGCCAAACATGGCATTAATGCAAATCCAGCTTTGTGCATTCTTAACATGCACTCGTATTCAGTAACTGCACCTTTAGCACTTAGCGAATATAATGCTCGTGGCCTTGAATACCTAATTCCAATATCCATTTCAGGAGATAGGGTTATATGAGGTACTGCCTTACCGTACTCGATGAGAGGCTGAGGATTTTCAAGTGTAAAACTCACTCCTCCTAGACTCTTTAGACCATAAGCACCCTTAATCCTATATTCATCCGTATATATAGTACGGCCAGCATACTTTAAGTCTCCCAACTCTGGAGTCACTCGCGCTTCTGCTATCGCTATTAACTTATGGAGCTCCTCTTGAGATACCTCTGAATTTTTACGCAACAAATCACACCTTACCTCTCTTGTACGAGGGGAAAAGGACTCCTGTGCTAAGGATGATTGTAATGAGGAGGGTAACGCGAACATCAGGTTATTCTACTCTCATTAGAGAGCTACTCAAATGTCATCCCCCTACTCTAAGTACTCGATCGATATTTGAAAATACTGTATAAACTTCAAAATTCTCGAGAAACTATGCTTAACTACACACCTACTAAAGCAATCCTAGAATCAATTCTTGAGTTACAGAAGAATAATAGAAATATTACTGAGCAAGAGTTAGCTACTAACATTATCTTAATTATTTTATCTCAGAATAAAGAGCTTAACCTTTCACAACTTTGTGAATATCTAAATTGTCCTCAAGCATATTTGACCCATTTAATTAAGAGATTAACAACCAAGAAACTGGTTAATGTACGACAAGATCAGAACGACCTAAGATTTAGATATTTTTCTCTAAGCCCAACTGGATTACGTAAAGTTAAGGAACTAGACGAACGCTATGATGGTGTTCTTTCAAATCTGGAAAGGAACCTATCACGAGGTGAGATCTCTAATCTGACAAATTATCTTAAACTACTATGTGATGCTGGCGGCATTAATCCTCAAGAGAAGCGCCCTTATGAACACGTGATTAGACCTCAACAGAGACGGGTAGCTGCTCTTTTAGGAGTAACTGGCAGAACCTTATTCAATGAGAAGATATCTTCTACAACTCTTCATCTTCTACGACTGGTGTCTCACTATAACGGGATCCTGACACTAAAAAATATTGCAGACGAGCTTTCATTAAAACCGACACAAGTTTCATCTCTTTTGAAGCAATTTCATGCAAAGAAATGGATTAATCTAAAAGATAATCCTTTTGATGATAGGTCAAAATTTATAACGCTATCAGCAGCTGGAGCAAAGTATTTAGAAGCATGTATGAATTTAATGCTTTCTCGGATGGATCTCTATCTTCAAAAGCTTTCTCATAAAGATAAAAACAATTTTGCTGCAATTCTTTCTAGGTTTGTAAAAAGAGATGAAGAGATTCTTGAAGTACAATCTACAGATCGAACCAAAGTCAGAGCAGAGATAATCAGATTAATTTATAACCATGCGCTTCTTGAGGAGCTTCCGGAAAGAGTTGCCGGAGAAAAAGACCGCGTATTTATATTAAAGCGTAATGGAGAAACTCTCTGCTACTTACAACAAAGATCAGAAAATAATGAGATAAATCTAGTAGCATGGAGAGCTGGAATATCTCTAATTCCAGCTCACGATCTATTAACCCACTGTGTATTAATGCATAGCGCAAAGCGCGATTACTCAAATATTTCAAAAGAAAGTAAAGTGCTTGCACTAATTGCAGGAGTTTAGCTCTAACTACAGAACTAGTTATGCAGCTAATCTATTGTAGACAAATAGGTCTAAGTTAGTTACCCAAAGCTTCTCGAGTAAAAGCAGCTAACCAATCAGCAGCTTCCCTTTGTGGATCTGAGTTTTCATGAATGGCTGTTGGCATAATCACAAAGAGTGCAACTTCACCCATTGGATCACAGTCAATCTCTGGTCCAGAGTAAGACTTCGAACTCCCTAAGCTGTGATCAGAAGCTACTCCAGCATGTAGTCCACCGAATCCAGATCCTAAACTACGCTCGTTGCTTCCGAAGCCGAAGCTTTTCATTGCACCAAAGCTGTCAGCACCTTTACTATAGAAAGAGAGACTATCAAGAGCTGAGCTAGTCTTTGCCTTCTTAGCGACCTCAGTAGCAATTGTCTGATTAAGTTTTTCTCTACTTTCAGCCGGAAGAAGCTCTCTCTCGATTACCAAATCAGTTAAAGTTTTCTGATCAGAGGTTGAGTAATCTGCAAGTATTTTAGCTGTTATTTCAATTCTTGTATCTGAATCTGCCTCACGAATTCCATACCGCAAGAGATCTCTTAATACCTCAGCATGCAAACCAGGAATTACTGTTTTTGTAGCGATTAAAATATTATGGTCAATCCAAGGTGAGCTTGCTTTTGCAACATCAGCTCTCCATGCCCCAAGATTTTGTGACGGCACTGCCTCAAAAGGATGCACTTTACCATTAAGATGCATTGCTACAGTCTCAGTACGTTCCTCTGATTTACTAGCAAGTAGCCTATTAATTGTAGAATGCTCTGCTGTTACAATATCAATCAAATGTGCATCTTTTGGACGCTCAATTACAGGAATAAACTTAACTCGCTCCTCACCATCTAAAAGAGGAAGTGGTTGTACAACAAAATGAACTGCAACTTGCACGGCATCTATATCAGGATATTTTTCACTACTAAGAATCGTTCCTTCTACTGTTTTTGAATCTACGCTACGAGTCTTTATTTTTGGTAGTGCTGATTTATCAGTGCTAACACTTTTCAAGCTTATCAAAGATTTGAGATCAAAATTAAATCCTAAAGCTCCTACTAAACTTGGAGTAGTTGCACTCCACCAAGGATGATCGCTGTCAAAACTAACTGAACTAACTACCCCTCCTCTTAAAGAGACACTTGAGCCTACCTCTTCTGCAAGAACAATAGCTGCGGCTCTATCTTCTTCCCACAAAAAAGAGATTCCATTCTTTTTGCTCTCTTCAGGAGCAGGTGCAATATCAACTGGCTCACTAGATACAGAGCCTCTTACGCTATCTCTAAAGGCAACTGCTAGATCAACTGCAAGCTTCCATTCTGGAGTCCAAGTTTGCTCTGCAAAAAATGAGGGCATTCCAACTGAAGCAGCTTTAGCATCATCAACTTGTTGACGGTCTAACGCTTTAAGTAAAATTGCTAAACTATTAAGATATATCTCGCCTGGTGAATATCTCTTTGCATCGCGAGAATAGCTAGGTAACGCGCCATCAATTTCAATTGCTATCTGTCCTTGAAGAACAGTCGAATAAGCTTCTAAGATAAGTTTGTTATCCAGAGCAGAAGACGCTGCATTAATCCACGAGGAAACATTTTCCTTATTTATCTCCTGACAATCACTCGGACTAATACCAAGTTTATGACTTATGCTTACTAAGCCAGCTAAAGAAAGAATATCAGTGCTACCTAAAACTACATCTTTTCTACGCTCTTCAAAATTTTCTAAAGGAGATTGAGGGTGAGAAGCAACTTGATGAGAAGAAGAGGTTTGTAAACTAGACATGATTTTACTCCGACATAATCACCGATGTTATGCGGCAGTATAGCCATTATGTGCCATCTAGTCACAATCGGCCTTAAGAGGTAACTATCATGTATTACACACAAAATAGGGCCATTTCGCACGAATCCTAATTTCATCACTCCTGTTTGAATAAATAGGATTAGTTTCCCTATTTAATTCACATAACTAGGACGTGGATCCATTTGCACCGGCCAATAGTCCAGTTAACACCTTTTCCAATGGGGCTTGGATTACTCCGCTTGCAGATAAAGAGCTCACTCCTCGACTTGCATTACAACAACTCGCTGGATGGGCTCGCTTATTTGAAGATCCAAGTCGTAGTCCTCTTCGTTGGCGTGGAGATAATTTGTCTGATGCCTTAAATCACTGGGCGAGTGAGCAAGATTTTTCCCTACTAAAGCTTAATGGTCCGGAGGGATATCCGATTGCTCTTGAATTGAAGATGCAGCTTTTACACCTAAATGTAATGTTTTCCAGTAGTGCATTAACAGGTAAAAGTATCGCTGAGATGTTAGCAGAAGATCCTGAAGTCCCAAAG
>CAZTER010000156.1:0-5194 GCA_964612045.1 uncultured Bdellovibrionales bacterium | reverse complement strand
AAGAGCGCTCATTATAGTTCGTGAGGAGATATTGATTCCCTTTGAGGGGGTATTTTCACCAGGATTCTTAGATCCAACTTGTTCTACGGCTTGAGAATTAACCTTAGTACTTTTGTCACTCTGTGAACTAGAGACACTACCCTGCTCTGAACCTCCACGCTTTATCGTAGCACCAGCAATTATACGTCCACGAGTATTTGCTTCTCTAACTCCACGACTAAAATCAAATTGCATAGATCCATCAAGCGCCGAAGCAACCTCCATCGCAGATGGTCGATCTTTAGGATCAATTGAGGTCATCGCCTCTATCAATCGCTTAATCGAAGGAGTTGCTGATCTATACAATAAGCGCTCTGCAAGTATACCTAAGGCATAAATATCAATCTCTTTTGTAAAAGCTTTAGTATCTCGAGATTCAGGCGCGATAATTGAGTTGGCAGGAGACTGTCTTCCTGAGAGAGAAACTGCGCTATCTACAAGGGAGAATTTTGTAGTTGGTTGAATAGCCCCGGATTGCTCACCACTAGGGAGATCATAAACTACGTTATTAACGGAAACATTTCCATGAACGACACCAGCGCGGTGCATAGAATCAAGTTGAGCAGCAACAGTGCGAATTATCATCACTCCTTGCTCTTCACTAAATTTTTCACCACTTATTTTTTCACTACCCATCAAAAGATGTGCGGCATATGGACGGGTAAACCACACTTCATTGTTAATAACCCCACAGTCTAAAACTAATGGAACATTTCCAAATGAGGTTGGATTAAAACGTTTGATCTTTTGAAGAGCTTCAAGGAATTGAGACCGTTTCTCTATATCATCGACGATGAAAGACCTAAGAATAACAAGATGCCCGTTAACCAAGAGAACAGGACGGAACTCATCCTTCTCGTCTGTTAGTGCACCTGTTAAAACCCCTAACTGACCAAAGCGAGCCAACAAGCCATCAATCGACTCTCGCTCACCTCTAGAAAAACCTTCAGACGCTCGAAACTTCACGTGCTCCTTCTCGCTTACTACGTATAATAGCCTCTAACTCAGCTTTAACCTTCGGCAGGATATCATCATAACTGAACTGCCCCAAGAGCTCCTCTTTCTTCTTTAAATTGACATGATTTGGAGCACACCACAGCCCAAGATCTGCATCATCTGTCTCTCCTGGCCCATTAACACGGCACCCCATAACAGCAATTGTAATATCTTCTTTTGCTGCGAAAGCTGTTAGTTCCTTGACCTGTTGAGCCAACTCCACAAATTTCTCATTTTCTACCCTTGAACATGATGGGCACGAGATAATATTGAGACCTTGATGTTCGAACCGCGGAACTGATCTAAACCGTCCTGCATATACATCTTCAACGATCTTTCTCCCCAAAAGAACCTCTTCATACTTTTTTTCAAAAGGAAGAGTTAAGGAAACTCTAAGCGTATCGCCGATTCCTCTAGCCAATAGGTTTTCAAATGCTACACGGGTCTTTACTTCACCCATCGGCAACATACCTGCCTCTGTAACCCCAAGATGGATTGGGATCTCTTTAAAACGCTCGGCAAAGCGAGTATTGATATCTATTACATCATTTGGGTCAGAGCTCTTAAGTGAAACAACAAAGTTTTTAAATGAAAGAGACTCTAGATATCCGATATGTTGCTCAACTGAATCCAAAGCAACCTCAAGTGGATCACTTCCAATCTGCTTCAATGCCGGATCAAGAGAACCAAAATTGACGCCGATTCTCAAAGCTAAATTATGCTCCTGAGCAACGCCGACTATAAACTTTACCTTATCTATTACCGGAACCTGCTTCTCATGATGGTGAAGATGTCCTGGGTTATATCTAATCTTATCAACCAACGGCCCAACCTTCTTGGCCAACTTATAACTTTCCTGAAGGTCGACAACGATTCGAGCCTTTGTTTCCTTACGGATCTCGGCCAAAGCCTCCACATCCTTCTGGCTATCAACAGCTATTCTGATGATATCCGCTCCATGTTCTTCCAACATCCTGACCTGATTTAATGTAGCCGGAATATCCTGAGTCTTTGTGGCACACATCGATTGGACTGAGATCTTTCCCTCACTCCCTATAATCAGGTCTCTAACCTTAACAAGCCGTGTTTTACGTCGAACTATTTTGTTATTAAAATTTTCCATATCTTGCGAGTGTTCTAAATTAACCGTATTACCAGTCGATGGAGTATCAAAGATTTCGACATAGCATGCAAATCTGCACCCCTACTTATTTGAGCCTTCGACCGACATTTTTAGTGGCGATGTGTATTCTAGCAGTTGGAACAGTAATATCTCCAGTCCGAGCCGAAGAGCCGTTTAATCCGGTCTGGCAGCTTATGAACCGCAAGGAAAAACAGCAGTTTATCGCTGGTTATCTTTTTGGAATGAAAGACGCTGCCACAATGACCAATTACTTACGGGACTTTGTACGAGATAACCCGCAAAGCGCAGAAGAAAGCCTTGAACGCCTTAGAGCTCTATATAGTGGGCTTTCCGAGGGAAAACCTGATAGTGTAGTGGCTGGTATTGATGCCTTCTATAAAGATGGCAAAAATCGTGAAGCCCCTCTTTCAAGGGCTATCACTGCCGTAGAACGTTAAATGTGGAGTAATTAATGTCCTCACTAGATGATGTTGAAGATATTTTCGAAAAAATTACAGAGGAATTTGAAGAGCCAATTCCTATCGGTGGTCGTTGTGAAAGTAATGTTTACTACCGAGTTGAATCACTCACGGAAGAGGATCTTAATATCTGCGCAGAGTACGTAGCAAGCCGCTTACATAATGTCCTTGCTCCGCAGACCCCTCAGCTCTTCCTTAAGTTGCCAGGTGGTTTCAGCTTCTTTGCAGAGCGTTTAAGTGCTGTTTACTCAGAGCTTTTCAATAAAGGTCAGGAGATTCCTGTTGAGCAGTATCTTGAGAGCAAGATGGCCAATGGATTCGGAGAAAAATATCGGGGCAAGAATGCTATTCTCGTAACTGATGTTATCACAACTGCTCGTTCAAGCTTAGAGGCGCATACAAGAGCTACCTTAAGAGGAATCAAAGTACTTTCATGGGCGACCTTAATTGATCGTACTTTTGGTCCAGGTCCAGTCCCAGTTGTTTCCTCCTTCACCGGAGCACCAGTAAGAGTACTAACTCAAATAGGATGAGTTACAAGCAAATAGGCAATTCTCTACCATTTGGTAGTTAAGGGCTGTCTATTTGTTATGCCCCCTATTTATCCTGGTAATTTATCTCTCTTATTGTATTGAGATCTAAATATCTCTACCTAACCATAAAGCTACGAGCGACTCGATATAGATCTGAACTTAGGTCCACTTGCCTTGAAATAATCCGACCAGCTTGATCTGCCAACTTCTCAAGAGGAATCGCACCGATTCGATCGTAATCTTTGGTTACCATCAGAGCTCGCTTTCCCTCTAACAATAGTTGTACAGCCCCTACTCCAAGAAACCTTGTATATTCGATATCGAAAGAGATGGGAGGAGAACATCGCAGCTCGTATCCGATATTTTTAGTAATAAACTTTACATCACGCTGCTCAGCTTTACAGATGGATCTAAGATCACGCGCAATAATATCCTCAATCTCAACCTCAGCATAATTAATCCGACCTAACGCATCGCGAGGAGCTTCCTTTAATTCAGGAACAGTATGGGGATCTAAACAGTCAATTACTCCTTCTGCTATGAGAGCAACTCCGTAATCACGATCCGAAAGCTGCCTGGCCCTTACGCTAGCCATAATCAGTTTAGAGATCTCACTTAACGAATGTTTCTGATAAGAGAACTCTTCAGGGATCAAAGTAATGGTCGCACCAGACGCCAAACCTAACCCCAGAGCCAAGAAGCCAGCCTTTCGACCCATAGTTGTAACTAAAAACCAGCGCTTGGTGGTGCGTGCATCAACCATTAGAGTTTCTAAAATTCCTTGCCCTGCAAATCGAGCAGATTCGAAACCAAAGCTGGGGTGATGGTTAGGAAGTGAGATATCATTATCGATCGTCTTTGGCACATGAATCACAGATATATGAGGCGCAACCTCTCCTAATCTCTTACTCAAATAAGCAGATCCCTCTCCACCAATTACGACAAGCGCACTTATTGATTTACTACGAAGTCTCTCCAAAAAAAGATTGGTCGTTGCATCATTGGCAAATGGATTGAATCTAGATGTCCCTAAAATAGAACCCCCTGTAGATTGAATTCTAGACACCATCTCAATAGTTAACTCAATCATTGGCTCCATTGGAGTTTGACATATTCCATCAAACCCATCTTTAAGCCCCAAAACAGAGCACCCGGCGTTTCTAGCAGAGATTACAACAGAACTAATTACCGAATTAATACCTGGAGCTGGACCTCCACTCACAATAATTCCAATAGTTGGGAGATTACCTTTTGACATAATTACCAAAGCCAGTTACGAAAACAGTATGATTTTTAGAAGACGAAAACATAAGTTACCTAGCTTTCCTCCGCATGTAGCACCCTCATTTGAAAGGGCATGTAAAGAGCTTAGTCCTGAAGAGCTAGAGCAGCTTCGTGAACATCTCATGAGCTATGCTACTTCGATCCGCGAAGAGATGGAATCCAATAGATTAATCCAACGCGATCTCGTGGAAGCTTTAATAGATAGATCAAGATTCCTAATTGAACATTATGAGGAATTTCCACCGAAGCACCGCAGATTAGCTGTTGGTGCAGTTAGGTATGTTTGTGAGGATGCAGACTCTGCTCCTGATACTGCATTTGCAACCGGCTTAGATGATGATGCCCATGTAATGAACTATGTCCTAGAGTCTCTTGGCGTAGATGGGATGTTTATTGAAATCGGGTGATTAACACCTAAAACAAGAATTAGTTAAGCTAACCGATTAAAATGACACTCTAGTTATATTCAATAATGAACCCCCAGTAGGTTCTTACTCCTACTGGGGGTTCATTAAGATTCAATCTTAATTAGCTTACTTCTTAGCTAACCAACGATCGATAATGGTCTTAAAGTGCTCGAAAGGATACGCTCCACGAACCTCAACACCATTAACTGCAAATGATGGAGTTCCGCTGATTCCTAACTTCTTAGCAACTTCTTCATCTGCTGTTACTTGAGCTTCAAGTGCAGGATCTGCTGAATCCTTTTTGAACTTCTCAACATTCAATCCAAGCTTCTC
>CAZTER010000155.1:0-5199 GCA_964612045.1 uncultured Bdellovibrionales bacterium | reverse complement strand
TTGGTGGAATATTTATCGGTATTCTCGGAGCACTCATCCTTAAATTTTCATCATCTCCTGTTCCATCCTTCGAGTATTGGATGAGCGGTCAACTAGACTTGATGTCAGAGGTAGCAAGGGATGCTATTAAATATCCAGATAGTGAGTCAGCTAAGGTTATTGTCAGGGATATATTGAATGGCAATGATCGATCTCAAACTCGAGCTAGATTTTTAAGGAGTGTTTTTAACCCACTCTGGTCAGATTCTTTAAGTAGTGAAGACAAGAGAGCAGCTCTATCTCTAGGTCTCTTAAATCTTGTCCCACTTACTGAGGCTCCACCTCATCTTGAAGAGCTTCATCCGGCTCTATTATTCTCTGTTTTATCCGATCTATCTGTTAGAACCGATCTCGGACAGACCGCGGGACTGCCGATCTCTATACTTACACATCTTCCAGCTCCAATTGGGGAAAGTATCAAGTTGTTAGCTCGTACTGGAGTTAAGACTATCGGAGATCCAGCGACTAGGGCGCTTGCTCATATCTTCACCTCAGATCTGTCACCAGAAGTACTGAGAGGATATTTCTCAGAAGGGGATGCTAGAACGAGATTGGCCGCTATATTGCCAATTATCTCCTCTGATCCAGGAATGACAGAGAAGATCTTTGAGTTCCTTCCTGATACCACAGATCAAGTTGCGAATATGTTGTTATGGTTCGGAGTGCAAGATTCTCCACATTGGAATAATGCTGAGCCTTTGCAGATAGTCTCGATTATCGCTGGAATTGTTCCGGATACAGGTCTTTCATTTGATCAGTTATCAGATCTAATTCGCTTCCCTGATTCTACGGTAGCTGAACAGGTCGTTCCGCTCTTGTTGCAACAGGGAATATCTAAGGAAGATGAATCTTTCTTAAAAGTTATTGCTGGGGAGAAGAGTAAGTTAGATCGATTGCAAGCAATGAGCTTGGTTGCTGGCCTTCAGGTTAAGGGAGAGGCTAGGTTTGGTTTCTTCTCGAATTGGTTCAAGATGAAACCAGATGCTGGAACTGTTGTAGATCTTCTGGTTACTCGTTCAGCTATTACTCAACTAGATCCTTTTAGTCTAGAGGCCAGTCGTTATCTTAAAGATAGATCATGGAATGCGACTACACAGCAGCTAAATGGTTTATCGCAGCACAGTGATCCGTTAGCGCGAGCACTTGCTTACGTAAAGTTAGATCCATCAATTCCTGAACATCGAATAGTTTTGGAAAATGCTTTAAAATCCGAGAAGAACGAGAGACTCATAGAAGAGGTTAAAGATCGACTCGGATTATCTAAGCCAGAGGATCTCCCTATGGATGAAACTGTAGATGATGGCCTAGGCCAGTAGAGCTTAGACTGTTAAATAATTAAGCAGTAACTCTAAGAGTTATCTTAAACTAGACACCACTACTTTGGTTGTCAGAATCATCATGATGATGTGGTGGTGGAGAAGAGCTGCTTGTTGTCGGAGCATCTGGAGCCATAAGCCAGGCTACAGTAAGTGCTATAGCAACAATAAATAGTAAGCCAAAAACAATCTTGTAAAAGACTACGGCTGCTATTCCGATGACTAATGCAAAGATGGCAGCTTGTTCTCCATGACTCTGTATCCAGGTTCGACCTTTTTCGACCTGTTCCTTCAGGAGATCTAGCCACTCTTTCTTTGATCTGCTTTTAATTTTTTCAATTATATCCATGGAGTAATTGTAGAGGTCATTATTCAACTCTTCAAGCCTTGTCTTTTTAGGCCTGCAAAAACTATAGTTAGGATCAGTTAGATTTTGGGTAGGATATAATTATGAGTATCAGAGTTATCTTGTTGTCTTCTTTAGTGTTTTTACCTGTATTTGCTAGTTCAGCATCCGCAGCTGATCTTGCGAAAGGAAAAGCTTCATTCGAAACTTTATGTGCCAGTTGTCATGGTAATACTGGTGCAGGAGATGGCCCAGTAGCGGCTGCTCTTCCCCCAGAGATGAAGCCAAGAAATCTTCAGGAAGCTCACATGAAGTTTGCTACAGATGATGCCAAGTTTACTTTACTTCTAAAGCAAGGTGGTGCCGCTGTTGGTCTAAGTCCAATGATGCCACCACAGCCAACGCTAACTGACGAAGACATAACCAATATTATTGCTTTTGTTAGATCTCTTAAGAAATAGAATCATCTAGTATTTAATAGATAATAAAAAATAAACGAAGTGGAGCATCTACTCCACTTCATTTATTAAAACTATAAATTGTCTGTGGTTAAAAAGATCTTTTAAGAATTACCAATATTTCTCTAAGTGAAGTTTCCCATCTGGATTCTTCTTAGAGTGAACTGAGTATCCTTTGCTCAGTAACAGCTTTTCCATGTCATCAATCATTGCTGGATTTCCGCATAAAAAAACGTGATCTTTAGCTGAATCGAGAGCTATTATCTCTTTTTCGAAGAGAGTTTGGACTCTTCCAGTTGCTCCATTCCATTCAGGATCGGTTCTACTTACGATCGGAATATATGAGAAATCTGTACGTGATTTGGCTAATTCTTCTAGCTCTTCTCGATATGCAAGATCTGGTGAGTGCCTTACTCCATGAACGATAGTAACGGTTCGTTCAGTAGTCCAGGTATCCTTGTGTCTTACCATAGCTAGATAAGGAGCTACACCGGTTCCTGTAGAGACAAGGATAAGATTATGATTAGTAGGAACAGAGTTGATAGTAAATGTCCCTGTAATTTTAGGAGCGACGTGAATACGTTCTCCAATTTTTATATGAGCAAGTCGTGGCGTTAGAGCTCCTTCTGGAACTGTTGCTACATAAAGTTCTAGATATTCATTAATACTTGGTGGCGATCCGATTGAGTATGCACGTTTTATTAATTTTTCAGGAGCAGCGGGCTCTTTCTCTGGAAGTGAGCCTGTAACTCTTTCGGCAGATCCTGGTAGCCCAACTGCTACATACTGACCAGGGGAGAAGGTTGGAACACCTCCATCTGGCTTAACGCGTATTATAAAAAGCTCAGGAGTTATCTGTTCTCTAGCTACAACGGTTGCATTCATCATGGTGATCGGTTACCTCAACTATACTTATGGAGATAGTTTTATTTGAACCAGAGATACCTCAGAATACCGGGTCTATTGCTCGCACCTGCGCTGCAACCGGTACACCTCTCCATCTAGTTGGAAAACTCGGTTTTGATATCTCCGAGAAAGCCGTCAGAAGAGCAGGTCTTGATTACTGGCCATATGTTTCACTTCATCAACATGAAACATTTGATGACTATCTTAACTTCTCAAAGCCAGAACGGCTCTGGCTCTTTGAGCCCCAAGGTAAAGCGATTTACCATGAGGCTAAGTTTCAGGAAAGAGATGCCCTAATTTTTGGCAGAGAAACTACCGGCTTACCAAGGGAAATTATTGATAGATTTGATAATTCTGTGCTTCTACAGATTCCAATAGTATGTAGTGGAGTTAGGAGCCTTAACCTGAGTAATGCCGTTGCAGTAGCGCTTTATGAGGCTATACGTCAGGTTGGTTTTCCTCGTGGCTTGAATCCTTAGAAGAGTCCTCAACAACTTCATAAACAGCTCGCTGAGAGAGGCTTTTTATCTTCTTTATTACTAGGTAGATGGTGGGGGCTACTAGTACCATTACTAGGGTTACGATCTTAGCCTCTTTGAGAAGAGCTAGAAGGGTGTCGAAGCTACCGGCAAATAGGTAACCAAGCCCTACCATAAGGGGTACGCTAATTAGGGCAGCGATGGCATCCGCAGTTAGAAACCGCATGAACTTCATCTTTAGTGCACCGCAAGATAAGAAAGTTGCTGTTCTTAGATAAAAGAGGTGTCGTGCTACGAAGATCATTAAAACGCTTCTGCGATCTATGCTCATTCGGACACGTCTTAATCTGGCTTTCATCCGTGGAGATTGAAACCATTTTGTTTTGAATATCTTGCTGCCAAATACTCGACCAACCCAGAAGAGAATAATGTCTCCAATTACTACGGAAACATAGCAGATAGCCAAAACAGGGATGATATTACTTTTCCCCATTTGTACCAAAACTCCACCAGCTATTAATGGTATATCTTCAGGAATAGGAAGTCCGAGCGCTCCACCAAGAAGGAAGAGAGCTAATAAGAGGTATATAACCGCACCATCTTGCGCGAGGAGTGTGTCAATCATAGCTATTACGCCTAGGCAAACACCCGGTTTAACACATACTTATGGATCAGGAAACCTATTCCAAATAGCTATTTATCTATAGAGATGAAAATTTAGCTAATTAATAAAGCTCATTTACAGGTGATCTTCCTCAAGTCCTTCAATTGGTAGACCAAGAACAGATTCAATACCAAAAAGTAGTTGTTTTCTGGTGAATGGTTTTGTCATGTAGTAATCAGCCCCAGTTTGGTATCCATTTATTATGTCCTCAGGGTCTTGGTTTGCTGTCAGCATTATTACCGGGATGGATGCTGTCATCGGACGTAATTTCATACGGGTTAAAACATCTAGACCGTTAAGGCCAGGCATCATGATATCAAGAATGACAAGGGAGAAAGATTTCGTATCGTTGGCGTCTTCGAGAAGCGCGAGAGCTTGTTCTCCATCAGGCGCTGTAACCACAGAATAATTAATCGCTTCGAGAACGGTGCTTAAGATCTCGCGAATTGATGGGTCATCGTCAACAACAAGTACTTTAATAGTCATAAGCCTCATTAAGGTGTTGATGAATAGGAGAGTGCTCGATCAAGAAGTTCAGCAACAACCTCAAGCGAGGCACGCTCACGAACATCAAGTTCTCCTGATCCTTTATCTATACGATCTGCATATATTATTCCGATACTTCGATTTCCGAATCCGACAGGGATACAAACGAATGGCCATCCATTGTTGAATATTGGTTCACCAGTAAAAACTAACTCTGAATTAAAAAATGCTTTTGCTTCGGCGGTATGAGAGTTAGATCCATCAATTCTACGTTCGATAGATTTAGGATCAATTGAACCTAGGTCACCTAAAGCCATTCTGCCACTTAGGATTCTTTTTCCTCCAGAAGCGAACATAAGTACTGCACGATCAAACTTGAGTCCCCAAGAGAGAGTTTCTAGAACTGTAGCAAGGATGGCTGAAGTCGGTTCTCTATGCTCAACAGCACTTCTAATCTCTTCAAGATATGAGGAAAAGGTTGAGGATGTTTCTGGTGTAATAATCT
>CAZTER010000154.1:0-5222 GCA_964612045.1 uncultured Bdellovibrionales bacterium | reverse complement strand
TGCTGCATTGTTAAAAAGAGTTGCCTAGAAAAAGGAACATCTCGTTAACTTATAGGATTATTAACCTCCGAATAGCTTAAGTGCTAAAGCAGGAGATTGATTAGCTTGTGCTAAAATAGCTGTAGCTGATTGTTGTAATATCTTGGTTTTCAGTAGATTCGCGCTCTCAGAGGCAACATCAATCGACATGATTCTAGAATATGCACCTTGAACAGCCTCTGTCTTAGCGCGCAATCCAGAACTTGAAAATTGAAGCCGACTCTGATGCGCCCCTACATTTGCAATCTCAGAAGCTATCTTTTGAATCTGAGTTTCTACTTGAGATAACGACTCTCTTGCTGCACTCGCTGAGCTGAGATCCAACGTAACTCCTGTAATAGATACACCACCACTTGAAGTATTATACGGAGTAACTGATTGAGAACCACTTCCTGCTGAGGTAAGGGTAATAGAGGTGCCTGCCATAGCGTTGGCATAACTTGTCGCTAATCGAAATGTATTAGCTGTATCGCGAATCACATAGTAATCCGTGGCTGAAGTTAATCCACCATAAGCAGCTCCACTAGCTGTGTAAGCAACTCTTGTTCCGGTTGTAAGTCCGTGATTGGTAGCCGAGAAATATGTATGGTTTGATCCTGGAGTTAAAGTAAAGCCACTAACAGCCCCATAAGGAGTATTTCCAATATCAGCATTAGTAGCTGGGCCGATAGCTGAATTTGTAATATCAACATTTACACCATTTGCTGAGGCACTAACAGCGCCAGCAGTTGCTCCATTTATCGCAGAGGCTACTGCAGAAGCAATCTGACTTCCATTCCACGCAGAGGATATATTTACTTGAATTCCAGTGCCACCCGCATTCGGATTATATCCAGCTCCGTCAATATTATACCAAACATAATAACTGGTTGTTGGGGTATTAAAACGTGTGTACCTTCCCTGGGTCACAACATATTGAGTGCCTTGCGTAGTTACTTCAGCAGTAACTTCTCCAGAGCCATAGACTTCTACATCAGGTATATCACCAGCTTCGTTCTGTGTAATAGTAATACTTGAACCATTATTTACATAAGAAAATCCTGCTCCATACATAGATATAGCATCATCTATGGCGCTCGCTGTTTTACTCATTAGAGTACTAAGAGTATCTCCATCATTTCCAGTTATCTGAATTGAATATGAAGCTGAACCGTAAGGTGGGCCACTACCAGATCCGAAATCATAGTAGAATTCAAAGCTTGTTCCATATGGATCATAAACTATAAAAGACCCAAGCTCTGGGTACACTATATATGGATCTGAGTAACCATCACTTAGTTTAGTAACGGTAAATCCTGCGCTATCACCATAACTATCATTTTCATCCGCTCCCCTCTGAGCACTCTCTATATAGATAGCGTTAAAATCACTATAATTAACGACGAAATCATTTGATAAGTTATTATTAATATAATCAACAACTGCATTAATAGCCTGCTCTGAAGTAAATGAGTTTTCTATCTGAATGTGATGATACCCATCATTCGGGCTATTTTCTGAATCAAGTTCAAAATCAAAATAAAATGCAACCCCATTATTATAAAGAACGAAACTATCACCGGTCGACATACTTGCTGGACTTGAAATATACAGCTCTGTAAATTCTGGATAAGGATTTGAACTATAATCGTAATAATAAGCAGAGTTACTAAGAGAAATAACTGAGGTCTCTTGAAAGTAGGCGTATTCTGCGAAATTACTGCCTCCTGAATAAGTAAATCTTGAAACTTCGGCTTGCCCACTCAAGTGTCCTTCTTTTGTTCCAGCAGCATAGATAGTTCCAAGCGAGGCTGACACCGTCGTATTAGTTACATTTCCTAGCCCAACATTTGTAATTGTCAAAGTATTACCAACGGCCGTTGTCGAGAAGGATCCGGGATATAGCCCATTTATTGTTCCTGAAATTGCTGCCGCAAGGCTAGCTCCAGATGTATGTGCATAATCATACAAGTCTATCTGAATTCCAGTACCTGGAAGTCCAGGATTAGTTCCAAAGACAAATTCTCCGCCTTCGCCATTATCTTGATGTGTAACAAACCACACATAATAATTCTGACCTGTAGCAGATTGAAACTGAATCGTTCCTGGATTAGGATTATAAGAGCCGATGCCATATTCTTGATGTACACCTACGCTAACACCACTGCCCTCAATATCTTGAATATCTTGCCAGACAGTAGCTCCTATAAGAGCTCTACTGCCAACCACTCCATCATAAGACAACTCAGTTAGCACTCCAGAGTTACTTAGAGCATCGTAGATAACATATCCGATAGAATCCCATTGCTGCCCAGTTACCCAATTTTCATCATAATAAATTGAATATGCTCCAGTAGTCGGTGAACCTTCACTAGGAACAAACTCATATTCATATGGAGTTCCATATTGATCATAAACTATAAAGGTAGATCCTGCAGTAATTGTCTGCATATCTATGTAAGAGATCTCAAACTGCTCGTACTCAGATCCGTTATAAGCTGGATTATTTAAAGAAATAGTTGTGTGCTCTCCAACTCCTCCACCTGCAGTAGCAGTAAATGTCTGAGGAGTACCAGGTGTACTAATTGTTGACTCACCTGAGATTGCCTGACCAAGTGAGAGCGTTAACGCATTTGCTGCAGTTGTTCCAGATTGAATTACAATCTGTTGTCCTCCCGGCTGCAATAGTGAAAGTCCATTAAACTTTGCACTCTCTACCAACCTATCGTATTCCGCTGTTAATGCATCTCCCTCCTTTTGCAGTGCCTCACGTTGCTTAGTAGTAAGAGTAGAAGATGACGATTGCTCAGCTAACTCTTTTTTCCGTATTGAGATATCCATCAATCCGTTCAGTGTTGTCTCTGCAACACTTAGAGTGCTGATTCCATCATTTATATTTTTTAAGGATTGAGCGAAGACTTTCGATTCAACATGCAGTGTCATTGCAATAGCTAAACTTGCTGCATCATCTGAGCTTTTATTAATTCTCTGCCCGGAACTAAGCCGTTCGAAAGTGCTGGCTTGTTTCGCCGTGACATCTCGAAGATACCTCTGTGCTTGCAGAGAGGCTATGTTAGTTCCAGTCTTAACAGCCATTTAGCTCACATACATCCTTGTTACACCTAGTTCCTGTGAGAGGGAACTCATATAAAGTAACGGGTTTTTTGAGCTCTATCTAAAGCGCAATCCGCTAGTGAAAACTGCGATTTCTCTCAGTATTTTAACTGTTAAAAATCAGAGATTATTTAAGGCGAAAGACAAACTATCGATTAAGATTATCTGAAGAGATGACGATTAAATATCTCAGTAAAGTTGGATTAAGAATATGCCAGCACCAACAAACACGCCTATTCAAGAGCAACCTGGTGAGCTTGCAATGCCGCCACGTCCAAGCTATGCGCCGATCGCATACCTTGCTCCTTGCAGTATGGATATCGCTGATCGCCTCGAAGTTAAGATTGGATCCATGTTCCGTGCTATCAATCAGATCCCAGAGGGAGCAATCTTTGACAGCCGCTCTGAGCAGATCATTTCTCTAATAGAAACTCATACTCAAGCTCGAAGAGGCATTGAAGCAGCATTTACAATACCAGAGACACGATCATTAAAACCAGATCTTCCGCACTGCATGCCACCTAACAAAGCCGATCGTGAAGGGGCATATATCGTCGAACAGTTTTTGTACTGCTTAAAGAATGAGTTGCCTATTGATGCGCAATTGAAGGGGTTGGTGAGGCAGTATGGAGAGAGATACCCTCAGTAAAAAGCTATAAATTCTAGTAATGATGACTACAATTCTAGAACAACAGGAACTCCGCTATCTCTTAGCAATCCAAATCCATTCTCAAGATTATCTCCGACCAGCTCCGGAGCATGCGCATCTGAATTAACAATCACTTGCAGATCATACTCTGCTGCTAATTTCCAAAAATCTTTAACAGGATATGGCCAACTCTTAACGCCATCTCTTAAAACTTTTGAGGCTCGCATGCCTTGTCCATTTACCTCAATCGGCATCTTATTTCGTGCAGCGCATTCAAGGATCTGTCGTGAACAATTTATCGCCGCGTTATCCCATGTTGGATAATTACTAAAGATAAGATCTGGGTGCGCAATAAATCTAAATAATCCAGATTCGATTGTTTTTATCATATGCTCAGAATAAAGATTTAACTCCCTTTCTCCTACTGCTCCTCTTCTAGGATCAATCCACTCACCATCAACCTGGATATAATGAACTGAGCCGATTAGGTAATCGCAACCAAGTCTTCCGAGCAACTCTTCCTTATAGTAATTGATAAATTCAGGGAGGTATTCACATTCAAATGATTTTAAGACCTTTAATCTCTGTTGATATTTCTCCTTGGCTCGATCTACCTCTTCTGAATAACTATCCAACTCAGAAACCAACATTCTGATCTGCAACTGTCGGCCCTTGTACTCCATGATATGCCATCGATCATCAGGAAATGGGACATGATCAGAGATCCCAAGGATCTCTAGCCCAGATTTTATAGCCTCGTCACAATAATCATCTACAGTTCCAGTTGCATGACCGCATCGATAGTTATGGGTATGGTAGTTGGCTTTAATCTTCACTTAACTTCTACTACTCCATCTAAGACAAACTCTGTAATTCCAAATTTAGCTTTTAGCTGTTGATATTGCTCTAGCGCTTCTTTACGACGCTTAGCATCAACTCCACCGAGGGTAGCTGTAATCATTATATTCTTCGCTGTGTGCTCACTTGAGATGAACTCAAAAACCTTACTTTTATACCCAACAGCTTCAAGAGCCAGAGACCTCAAAGAATCAGTTAGCATTGAACAGAATCTCTCAAGATGAATTCCATGCTTTAGAATACCATCCAAGTCTTTAGATGATTGAACCTTGGATCTTACATATTTTTGGCAACACGGAGCTAATACAATTCGTGATACCTTCCCCACGACGGCTTTAATAATTACATCGTCAGTAGCTGTATCACAGGCGTGCAGTGCAACTAAGAGATCAACGCCACTAACATCAACAGCTGCAGCATCCTTAGCAACAAATTCTAGATTTTTAATATGAAGCTCTAAGACTGTTTTATTAGTTGAGGTGATTAGATCATCACGGCGATCAACTCCTACTACATGACCACCACACTTTGTAATGAGATGCTGAGCCCAAGCGCAGGTTAGATATCCCTTTCCACATCTAAG
>CAZTER010000153.1:0-5275 GCA_964612045.1 uncultured Bdellovibrionales bacterium | reverse complement strand
TCAATTTCTAATATCCGTAAACCAGCAAGTTCTTTCATGTCTGAAGAGAAACCAAACATCTTTTGTTACTCTTCTTAGAAACATCCTATTGCGACCGTCATGGTTCCTCGGCGCTCTGCTCCTAGGCGAGCGACTAGATCGTCTGTTTTTAGTTTTGTGCTCGGTTCAAGGTGCGTCATTTATTATTCCTTGTGAGCATTCTAGGAAAATGAAGGTTAGTAAGCAAAAGTTGAAGTACTTATCTAGTTATTGCTCTAAATGAGTTTCCAGTAACAGAAAATTAAGAAGTTAATAAGGTAGGCTACGTATAGCTTCATTATGCTTTGATAACCTGTTGATAATGCAGAATTATGGTGGGTTTTATAGGGAAGTTAACAATAGGTACATTTTAAGGAGATCCTTACATAACTATATGTGGAGATTTATCACCTACTGAAGGTATGTTTGATTTAGATCGATCTTTTCTTGCGCTCCTATCTGGAAGTAATACTTGCTTCAAGCAGAGAGATGGCTTTGACTCAATGCTAGGTGAAATTCAAAAAGAGAGAAATTTTTCAATCGCCTATGGAGTTGAGCAGTTACGTCGTTTTCGTACTGTAATATCTAAGTCTAGTTCCGAAGAGCAAGGAGAGATACTAGAACAAGCTGCGGCATTTGCTGATCAGTTAGCTGATTTCTGTCTTGCAGATTGTATAGATCGAGGTGCACCTCTAGAACATCATCCATATCTATCAGCATTGACTCTATGTGAAGAGAAATTTAAGGATGTCGAAGCAGAATCAGCGCACTCAATTCCAGGTAGGATCGTCTGTAAGAATTTAAGAAGAGCTACAGAAGATATAGTTACCAGATTAGAAGAGACTGTATCCTCAGCTTATAATCCATCAAGAAAATTAAATTTAGAAGAAGCTAAGTATGTTCTTAGCCAGTTTCTAAATGGAACAAACTGTTTGCAATGCAAGGCGCAAGAATCATTTTTCTCTTCTAGTTCGGTTGTTGGAGGACTTTTAAGTGTTGGTTTGGTCTATGCACTAGTAGCAAAGAAGGTAATGGAGCGTTATGGGGAAGAATCGATAAGCCAGATAAACGTTGTCCCTGTTGCTGTTAGTGTAGGAAAAAATGTAGCTAAGTTCGGCTCGGTTGGACAGGAAGAGCAGGTTAAGGAGGTAGTTTTAGTAGATGATATGATCGACAGTGGAAGATCTCTGAGGTGTGCAATGACAGCAGCAGAGGATATCTTTAGATCTGCTGACATTTTTTCTGGAATATGCACAAGCTACTCAGAAGGAAGGGAGTCTCCGAGTCAAATAGCGCACAGTAGGCACCTTTCCAGGTTGTTTCATAAATTTGCAGATTTTGTGGAGGATAATAATCTTGGGCAAGCACGTACAATATTGATCGATGCCGTAAGTTATTCGCGGCAGCACGGATCTCCTCTTGCTGGGGGATGGTATGGTGTGAGTAAAAGAGCTTTCTCAGATGCAGAACAGATTTTAGGACCAAGACCATCTTTGTGATACGTAGAGAGAAAAAGTCGTCCTAAAGCCCTAAAAGCCCTAAAAGCCCTAAAATTGGTGCAACCCAACTTTTTCTACAGTTTTGATTTAAAGGAAATTGTTCTTTTTATAGATTATTGGCTGTAATTTAAACTTACTATTTCTTCCTAATAAAACCATTTATGAGGAGATTCTTTCTCCTTCCAAATCTTTTCGCCAGATTCCACCATATTTTAACAAGTAAGTTTGTTCGATAGGGCAGGTTTATCTCCAACTTGAAATCGAAAGCTCTTAGCTTGAGCTATTGGCTATGACTAGGTAATCTGAGATTTATGCAGAATATGAATATTAAAGAAAAGATCGGGCAACTTATTGCTGTCGGAGTGAATGGAGCTCTCTCCTCTGATCAAGAGATTATAGATTTTAAGAAGCTGGTACAGAATGGAAGTGTCGGTGGTGTTATTCTGTATCGTTACAATATCGTTAGCCCAGAACAGACTAAGGCTTTAATTCAAGATATTCAGAGTGCGGCTTCGAGCCTGCCGCTTTTTGTTATGCTTGATCAAGAAGGTGGGAAGGTTCAGAGATTAAATAGTCAGAAAGGTTTCGAGGATACTCAATCAGCAAAGTATGTTGCTGATAATATGAACCTTGATGAAGCTCGCTCTCATTACGAGAGATTAGGAGAGATCTTAAAGGAGGCAGGGTTTAATTTCGATTTTGCTCCATGCGTTGACTTAGATGGAGATCCGCAGTGTCCAGCAATAGGAAAGATCGAGAGAAGCTACTCTTCTGATTCAGAGAAGGTCGTACAGTATGCTGAGTCAATGATCGAAGGCTTAGGAAGAAAAGGCGTTCTTAGTTGTATAAAGCATTATCCAGGTCATGGAAGAGTTAGTGAAGATTCACATGTCGGACTTGTTGATATAACTCGAACTTGGAGTGAGGAAGAGTTAGAGCCATTTAAACAGATAATTAGTGATGGAGCGGCTGACTCAGTAATGACTGCGCATCTCATGCATCTTGGTATAGATCCTGATAATCCAGTTACTTTTTCTAAGAAATGGATAGACAAGTTACGCAATGAAATGGGCTTCGATGGTGTCATTGTAACTGATGATCTCCACATGGGAGCAATGATAAAGAACTATTCCCTTAAGAAAGTTGTTATTAATGCACTGAAAGCAGGAGCAGATCTTTTAATATTTTCTAATAATCCATTGGCAGCTAAAGCCACCGGCATCAGACATGATGAGACTACTGGAGTTGTAGTTTCCGAAGATGGAAGTTGGATAGTTCCTGATCCTAATTTGCCGGAGAAGATTACTTCTATCGTTGAAGAAGCTCTGAATAGTGGAGAGCTAGATGTTGCTTTAATTGATAATGCCGTGAGGAGGGTGTTGAAGTTGAAGGGTAGGATTTAGATCTTATTAAAATTGGTGCAACCCAACTTTTTCCATTTTTATATTAAGAGCCATTTGCTTATTAATGTAATCCACTGAATTCCTTAACCTAATCTTCTTGCTAGCTCTGTCTAAGATTAGGTCCATGAGTTCGAATTTACAATTTTGACTAAGAGGCAGAATCTTCATACTGTTCAGCGATGCAAACTACACATCAATATTCTCCTCGCGGTATTCCGATTCTATCCCTTCCTGAAAAGATAGATGCGTTAGAAACATGTCTTAATGATAATGCTGGAGAAGATGTAGTAGGACATCTGTTTGATCTGATGGCTTATGCTCAGGGAAAGCTCAATCAAAATATAGATTTTAAAGATCTAGCTTTAGTTGGCGCCGCTAAAGATAGATTCGTGCAGGCTACAAAGAGCTGGACGGATGAGTCACTGTTAGAATTTAAGCGGATATATGGCAGTCACCCTAATCTGAAATTAGAAGATAAGATTGGAGCCTTGAGATATTGCTTTCAAGAGGAAGCATACGAAGATGTGATGGGTCATCTATTTGACCTTATTGCTCACTCTCAAGATCGTTTAAATAGAGAAAATGATCTCTCCTCCCTAACAGTTGATGGTGCTGAGAGAGCTCGTTACTTGCTAGCAATTCAGGGATGGACGGATGATTCATTCGTCGCACTGAAGCAGATCTATGGAGAAGCGCCAACTCCGATAACCGACGAAATGCTGGCAGCATAGAGATATTTGGTGCAACCCACCTTTTTTCTATATCTTTATCTATTACCAGCTGTCAGTTTTAGTCTTTATTGAAAGTCCCACCCTTTGCCCAAGGGTTAAAGAATGGATCGTCCTTAAATGGATCTCCAGTCCTGCCGGCTAAGCTTCCTCGACCAAAAGTAGCTTTGGAAAGCTCAGAGTTTAGATCTGATACTGCCCTTTCTTCATCTCCTCTGCTGACTGATCTTTCAAAAAAGCGACCAGCATCACGGCTTAGGTGTCCATTTCTTAGGGCATGGTTTACATCTCTACGGTCTCGAAAACTTCTCATGTTTCTTCCTCCTGAGTTGTTGATAGGCGCGGAATCGAACATAGCAGATTATTGTGATAATAAATACATTTATTTATTATATTATAAGTATAATAAATAAACGAAACTAACTAGGTAGTTGGGATTTAGTGCTATTAACGGTCTCTGATTTATCTGAACCTATCACACGATAGCTCCAAGTAAGATTTAGAATAAAATGTGCCTAAAAGTCATGAATAGGCGAGGTCGATACTAATTCAGATAGTAGAAAAAGTTGGGTTGCACCATAAATTGGTGGTTGTTTGAGGAGGAAGCGGGAGGTAAGAGTTCTGCTATGCGAGAGTTAATTCTTATAGGTGGCGGAAGTTTTGTCGGCGGTGTGGCTCGCTATTATCTGGGAGCTCTTGTCTCTAACGTCTTTTTAGTTGGTAGATTTCCATTAGGAACACTCGTAGTTAATCTTATTGGGTGTTTCCTTATCGGAGTAGTTGGAGAACTCTCAGATCGATATCAGCTAATATCACCACTAACTCGTTTAGTAATTGTTACCGGATTATTGGGTGGATTCACTACTTTTTCAGCATTTGGCTATGAAACTATCTCTTTGATGCGAGAAGGCGAGTTTTTTCTAGGAGCTTTAAATATAGTTCTCTCAGTTTTCTTGGGTTTACTCGCCGTTTGGTTTGGTATGCGATTAATGGGTGTATTGATAAGTTCGTAAGCTAACGAAAATAGTAATGTTCCGCTTATTATCTAACGCTGTCTCACGAAGAACCAACCTAGCACCAGAATAAAAAATCGCGCATTATCGCTGAGTCATCAAAGAGTATAATGCTATGAAAAGATTCCGTTTTCTCTCCTTACTTCTAGTTATATCTGTGATCGCGTTATTTTTACGCTGTCACAACATATCTCATGGCTTTGGGATTCATCCGGACGAGAGACATATTGTCTCTACTACCCTTAAAATAAACTGGAATGACCTTAATCCTGAATTCTTTGCGTATGGAAGTTTCCCTTTTTATTTAGGACGCGCCGTCTCAGCAACCCTCGGTTATATCGATCCATGGTTAAGTAGCTATGACGGAATGTACGTCGTTGGGCGTTGGATCTCTGTTATATTTGGTGTCCTTACTGTCGGATTAACTGCACTTTATGGCCGAGCTCTTTTCGGTGGTTCTTTAGTTCCTCTTCTTGGAGCTCTCTTCCTTGCATTAAATGTCTTTCATCTCCAGCTTTCTCGCTTCTTTGCTTTTGATGTAATCCTTTCTTTCTTCTGCCTATTAGGACTCTATGGAATATCGAAAATTCTAAAGGGGTCTCTTATTTCTGGAG
>CAZTER010000152.1:0-5317 GCA_964612045.1 uncultured Bdellovibrionales bacterium | reverse complement strand
TATCTAATGCCGAAAGCGGATGTAATTCAATTTAAAACAGGGATCGAGATCTTGATGGATCTTCCTGGAGTAGAATCCAAAGATATTGAGATCGATTTAAGCGAAAGAATGCTAACAATTGTGGCTCCAGCTTCTTCAAGGAATGATGGTGGAATTAACTCACAAGAGCTAGGATTGGGGGTGTTTCGTCGTAGCTTTTATCTCTCTGACGAGTTGGATTTCGAGAAAATTGATGCCAGTTGTAAGAACGGAGTTCTTTGTTTGACTATTCCAATGGCTCAAAAGATAGAACCTAGAAAGATACAAGTTAGTGTTAATTAAGTAATTTAGTAATAGCAATGGAAGCATATGACTATAAAAAACTTTGCTCCTTGGAATTGGGGAAGAAAATCTGGATTAGGACAAGAGGAAGGAGATCATCCTTTCTCTTCATTACAAAGACAGATGAATAGATTGATAGAGGACTTCTTTGGAGGAGAACCACTTTCAAATTTGGGTGAGCGGCTAAGCGCTTTTTCTCCACGGATCTCTGTAATTGAAAATGATAGTCAGATTAAGGTCGCCGTAGAGTTACCTGGCATTGAAGAGGGACAGATAGATCTTCATCTTACTAAAGACTCGCTCACTATTCGTGGAGAGAAAAAACACGAGCTAAAAGACCATGAAGTAGAAAGTATTCGATATTCAGAGAGGGCATATGGCACCTTTCAAAGGATTATCCCACTGAGCACTGAGATTGACGAAGATAAAGTTGATGCACATTTCTCAAGAGGTGTGCTAACTGTATCGTTACCAAAGGTCAGAACAGCACAAGAGGTATCTCGTAAAATCTCTGTTCGTTCTGAGTAAAAATTCTGTTCCTAGCTTTGATGAACCTCTGGTAATGGCTAGTAATCCAGTGCTTTGAAATAGGTGAAAATATCCTAGGTTGGCACTTTGGAGTTTTGAATGAAATTGGTTGCTTCAAAGTTAATTTTACTCTCGGTAGTTTTTGCAGAGATTATTACAGGGCTAGTCATTACTCGTAGTGTGTATGCAGCTCCTGATAAATCCACTTCAGATGGTAGTATTTTATCTACCGGAGTTGTTAAGGCTATACGCTCTTATATCGAGAACAACCCTACCTCTATTGTGGCACAGATTGACCCTAGAATAGCTATCGCTCGAGCTAAGATGGAAGAGGGGTTTTTGGATCCTGTAATTGGTGCTGAATTTGGTACAAATAGACAAACTATTCCAAGTAGTAGTGTTTTGGGTGGCTCCCGTTATACAGAAAGCTCTAGAGATTTTAAGCTTTACTCAGATAAAAAATTCTCTACAGGAACTTTGGTTAGTCTTCATTATCGAGGCGGACGTTTCGCCAATACGTCTCCAATTACAACGTTGCGTCCTGAGTATCAAAGCGAATTTGGATTAGGAATCGCTCAACCTTTATTAAAGGGAGCTTTTTCTGGTTCTCCATATTGGGAGATCGAGTGGAGAAAGCTTCAATCTGAAGCAAGTTATTGGCAGGCAGTAGAAAATATTTCTCAGAATGTATCTGGGGTTATCCAGACATATTGGAATCTATATTTATCTGAGCAAGCGCTTTTAGTAGCAAAGAAAAATGTTGAATTAGCAAAATGGCTCTCCTCTGAAGCGCAAGAAAGAGTCGCAGTCGGATTGCAGTCTGAGTTAGCTAAACTTGATGCCGATGCAGAGCTGGCAAGTCGTGAACAGTCTTTGATTCTAGCTATTAATAATCGTGAAATTGCAAGAAGGTCCTTATTGGAACTATTAGGAGAGGATACTGCAATTTTAGAGGATAAAGATGTTAAGCTTGAAGATACACCTATTTTGCGTCGGATAGATATAAAAGAGTCTGAGTATCTTGATTCTGGTAAGATTAATAGAGCTTTATTGAAAGCGAGAAGGGCCGATCTCCGTGCCGCAGAGATTCAGGAAAAAATAGCTGATAACAAACTACTTCCGACTTTAGACCTCAAATTAGATGGCGCTGTTCGTGGAATTTCAGGAGAGGGAGTTCCTGGTCAATCAGAGATTCCTCCTTTTATTGGGGGGTACGAGGACTCCTTAAGTGACGCTTCAAGTGGAGATTATTATCGATATGGTATCGGTATTAAAATGGAGCGATCCTTAAGTAATGAAGTTGCAAGGCAGGAGTCTGTAATTGCACAGCTCTCTAGAACAAAAGGGTCAAGCTATCTCCGTGCTGCAGAGAATCTTGTAGCTATCGAACAACGAAATGCCTTGAGCTCTATCAAAGCCGCATCTCAAAGGGTACAAGCGTCAGATAAAGCTATTTTAGCAGCAAAAGAAGCGCTTCGTATGGCTGAGAAACGGTTCTCTTTAGGACTAACGACTTCAAGAGAGGTTTTAGACCTTCAACGTTCCTTGATCTCTGCAGAGCTAGCTTCATATCAAGCTCGAACTGACTTTGAGATTGCTGTAGTTGATCTATACCAGGGGTCTGGAGATGTTCTTCAGCGCTATGGAATAGATGTTAATCTTAACATGCAGTAATATTTAGTTTTAAATGCTGCCATAATTTGAACGATGTTGTAAGTGGTAGAACAGCAAATTTACTCTTTTCCTACATCCTGGAATAGTTCTAGAGTTTCGATTGTCGGTGAGATTGAAAGAGGTTCGGATCAATTTATTGTGTTCGAACCTATCATTTAAAATCTCTCCGATTTTTTATTGAATAGGAATTAATTATGTCAGAGAAAAAAAATCTATTTGGTCGATCAGCTTTAATGTCTCTAGCAGCGCTTGTTGGAGTGAGTGCTACCGCTCTTCCATCTGTTGTATTAGCTGACAATCATGACTCTCATGAAGAGGGAAAGAAGTGCTCTGGTGATAAGAAGTGTTCTGGCGATGCTCATGATCATGATCACGATGAGGAGCATGAGGGTGAAGAGCACGGTGAATAAGCTTTTTTAGTTTATTGGATCACTCCAATATTCTAAATCTTCATCATAAACAGGGGCAAAAGCCCCTGTTTATTTTTTTATAGAGTAGGCTAAACTAAAGAAGATTAAACAATCGGTTGATTAGCTGATGAAAAACTTCTCTCTTCCTTGGTATGGTGGTGGCGCTGGCTTAAGGCATGAACATTTTGCTGAGATTCGGAGATCTAAACCTCCATTCCCTTGGTTTGAAATAATTGTCGAGGATTTTCTTAATGTAGGTGGATATGCCGCAGAGTCATTTGAGGAGATTGCATCTAATTATAAAGTCATTCCCCATGGAGTAGGTCTTTCGATTGGTTCTACTGATCCTTTAGATCTTGGACACCTAAATCGAGTTAAGGGATTATTGTCAAAAATAGACGCACCTTGGTTTTCTGATCATCTTTGTTTCACAATGATAGATCATGCCAACTTGGAAAATTTAATTCCAGTTGCATTTACCGAGGAAGCTGTCTCTCATATTGTATCTAGAATACAGCAGGTTCAAGATCATCTTCGGATTCCTTTTCTCCTTGAGAATGTCACTAGGTATATAACTGTTTCTGACCGTGAAATGGATGAGAGTGAGTTTATAAACCAGATTGTTCAAAGATCTGGTTGTGGCCTTCTTCTTGATATTACTAATGTAATACTTAATTCAAAGTACCACGGATATGATCCACAAAGCTTTATTGCTTCACTTCCACTTGAACGAGTTGGTCAGATTCACCTAGCTGGATGGGAAGAGGTTGATGATATATTGATAGATTCTCATGATGCTCCAGTGCCTCCTGAAGTATGGAGCCTGCTTGAGTATACTTTACATAAAACAGGCCCTACATCAGTTCTTGTAGAGTGGGACAAGTCTCTTCCTTCTGTAGATCGACTTCTTAAAGAGGCGTTACATGCTGATAAATTGGTACGATCTATCAATACTCAAAATACTCAGGCAGTAGAGGGCCAGTCACTGTGAGTTTAGATGGCGTATTAAAAGCCGTAAAATCGATCTTGATTGAGATTCCAGATATTCCTAATGACCCACAAGCTCGAAGAGTATTGTATTCAAAGAAATTTAGTAATTTGTCTGAAGATGAGATAGAAGATCTTGTCGCAATTCCTCCAGCCAACCTTCAGATCTATACAGAGTCCATCTTCTCTGGCCAGCGTAATCTGATAAAAACACGTTTACCAATTTCATTTGCATTAGTTGCTGGAGCGCATAAAAAATTAGGGAAACCATTTAATGCTTACGAATTTATCGTAGCAAGAGAGAGAGCTCGTCCTTGGAGATCCAGTTTTACTGATGATTTGCTTCGAGCTTTTCAAGAATTTGTTACCTTAGATCTAATAGAATTAGTAACTGTCGAACCTGTACTTCAATCTATCCTGACTTTGGAAAGAGGAACCTTCGCGATTAGTAGAGCTTTAGACGAATTAACAGAATCAGATTGTTTGAGCATCCGAGATATTGAGTATATGCCGCTTAGAGAGGTTATGGAGCTTGATTTTTTTGCACCAAGTTCAGTTCGTATTGTAGAATCTCATTTTGATTTACTCTCTCTAAAGAGTTTCTACTCGCAGAATAAAACAGTTCCCTCGTCTATTGAAAGTTTTAAAGAGAACCTCATCTTTCTTGGAGCGAGATCATTAACTAACAATCTGCAGTGGAGACAAGTCAGTGAAAAAGAATCTCAAATATTTTCTTCACTTCCAAGATCGGCTCCTACATCTTTGAGTGTTCTTGCTGAGCGTTATGTTCAGACAATGCAATTAAATGCAGAAGACAGATCATCTGCACAAGCTTTTATACGATTTTTAACTGAGTTTCTCTCATCAGGTGCAGTCCATATCTTAAGAAAGAGATAGTCATATGCGTTTTTTTCAAAAAATAGCTATTTTTTCAATTTTGGTATTAGTGCCAGCTAAAGCTTTATTAGCTGAACCAGTTGTTTATCGAGATCACTACCCATTCAGAGCACATCTTATAAATCAATCAGCCGTCAGCGATGACTTTACAGAGCAAGGTAAGTTTTCTAATAGCACCTCTCTCGGATGGGGAAATACATTTATCAAAAATAAGAATTTACTAGTGGATCTGGAATCAGTGTCAGCAGATATACAGTTCAGATATGGAATCTCGGAAAAAGATGAGGTTTACCTAGCGCTAGGATGGTGGTGGCAAGGCGGAGGCATTTTAGATCAGAGTATTGATAGCTGGCATGAACTTTTTGGTTTCTCTAGAGGTTCAAGAGACACTGAAAAAGATAGACAGGTTCAAATTCAAGGCGAATCTAAAAGTGGAGATCTATTTGATCTTAGTCAGAGTGGTGGCGGCCTTGATAAATTTCAGGTCGGCTATAAGTATG
>CAZTER010000151.1:0-5320 GCA_964612045.1 uncultured Bdellovibrionales bacterium | reverse complement strand
TATGTAATACTGCATCTGGCGAGTTATTTTTATCAAACTCTTTTAAGAGAGCTAGATCTCCATACTCGATCAGATTTGGGATGTCGTTTCTTAGTCTTAACTGAGATAGAGGGTCTGCAAAAGTTGGCCACCCAATCTTTTTTATTATCGTGGCAACAGCATCTGCTTCAGAATTTGTTTGAAGCTCGCCTACCACGCACAAGCCGTTCTTTGCTTCCGCTAAAAAGGATTTTAAACGGCTCGTGTCTCCACATATCGAAACTTTAGGTATGTATCTTTTTCTCTTTGTGATTGCTGGATCTGATAGGGGAATAAGCTCATCTTGATTAGGTGTAGTTAAGAAGGGCTCTCTAAACATCCAATTTATGTGAGAAACACCTGCTCTTATATTTTGACTATGTCCCCAAGCTGAAGCTGCCCAGTCTCTAACTGTTTCTACTTTTATCTCGTCAGAGGCGCAGGGGAGTTCGAAATAATAGTTAACATTATCTCCCAAGATCTTAGTTTGATCGATTGTTTGATTAGCTGATCTGTCCTTTAGCTCTGGAGGACGATCGGCGCTAATTATGATTAATGGAGTGCCAGAGAGACGAGCTTCAATCACTGCTGGTAATAAATTTGCTACAGCTGTGCCTGATGTAGTGATTATGCAGGAGGGTAATCTAGAGATCTTTGCCGCGCCAAGAGCGGCAAATGCTAATCCTCGTTCATCAAAGTGAACTAGTAGTTTATCTTTAAATATATTGTGAGCTTGTATGGCTAATACTGTAGAACGCGATCCTGGTGCGACTGCTACGCAACCGACGCCTAACTCGTTTAACTCTTCAAAAAACTCTTTAACCCAAAGATGTGCTAACTTAGAACTGCTCATCGAAAAGCTCCCCTCCGATCAATTTTAAGTATGGAGCCATCTTGGCTTCAATCTCTTGCCACTCAGATCTTTCATCAGATCCTGAGACGATGCCTGCACCAACAAATAGATTTATTGAATCTTTATTTATTAAAGCGCTACGAATCGCAACAGCAAACTCACTTTCTTCTTTGCCTAAAGCGCCAAACGGTCCGGAATACCAACCTCTATCGTATCCTTCATGTTGATTTATAAACTCTTGCGCAAGTTCTGTTGGAGTTCCAGCTACTGCAGGAGTAGGGTGAAGCTTTTCTATTATGTCATAATCAGAGATATCAGGATTAATCTCCGAGCGAATTCCCGCATAGAGGTGTTGAACAGAGCCAGTTCTTATCGTTGTTGTTTGATCTATCGTTGGTTCTTTAAGAGAGATCTTAGAAAGTTGTTGTGAGATACTTTCAATTACTAATCTGTGTTCAGTACGATTCTTACGACTATTTAAAAGATCATCCGCTAAGATCCGATCGTGCTCCTGGTTTGATCCTCGTCCGGTAGTTCCTGCGAGCGCTTCACTCGCGAGAGATTGATTTCTCCTATGATATAATCTCTCTGGTGAAGCACCTAAAAACGCAATTCCAGGAGTAGGTGAAAAGATAAAACCGTATGATAATGGGGATATCTTGAGGAGCTCTTTGAGTAAGTAAGCAGGTTTTGGAGCAGTATTAAGCTTAAACTTTGTTGTGCGAGATAGTACGATCTTTTTTGCTATATCAGATCCCTCTAAGCAAGCGAGGACCTCGCGAATTATCTCATTCCACCTAGCTTTGCTAGGAGTATCAAAGCGATTACTAAGTACTCTAGTAGCATTCGAAGTCTCGCTTGACTTAAATCCCGCTAGAATCTCCTCTAAATTAGCTATCTGTGGCTTGACCTCTTGTTCTGTAAGGAGATTTGCTACTAGATAATAAGATCCTCCTTGTTGGATAACTTCTATTCTTGGAAGGATAAATTGAGCAACTCCGAACTCCTGCCATTCTTCAGAGATAGAGGATCTCGAATTAAAACGAGTGCCTCCAAAATAGCGAACTGAAGGCGAAGAGCGACTTAGAGAGGCATCTATTTTTTTAAAGACTGAGTGAAGTTGAGATGGATCCTGGCATGTCAATCTATCTGCTGCTCCGATCCCTGCTATTTCAATAGATCCATCTCGACCTCTCCAATAGCTATAAGGAGATAGTGTGCTTGTTGAAATAACGCTTAATGGATCACAACTCTCAATTCTGCGAGATAGTCTAACGATCGTTGATTGATTGCTTTGAGATGTTAGCTCTCGACCCTTAACATTCCGAATTAATGCTTCAAGTTCGCCTGTTAAGATCTGAAAGCTATTGAGGTCCATTAGATTAGTCCCTTGATCTTCTCTCTAAATATCTCTGGAACGTTAGTCTTTTGACCTGTCTTGTTATCTACTGCTACGTGCACTACCTCAGCTGTTGCGCATACGACGCCGGTTTTTTCCTTTGCTACGGAGTATTTTAAAGTTACTGAACTTGACCCGATCTCTAGAGAGTCAATTTTTACTGAGATCTGATCCCCTATAGAAAGCGGGTTTGTGTATTCTGCCCCACATCGTCGTATTGGGAGGAATGGAAGGGGGCCATTAACCCATTGTTCAATTGGCAAACCTATTGAAACTAATAGGGACTCGAAGCTCTGCTCGCATATTCTGAAGAGTGAACCAAAGAATATACGACCTGAGGCATCCGTGTCTGAAAGGTGAATAGAGGTGCTTATCGCGTGAATCATCCTGGTAATCCTCGGCAAAAGGGCTCGGAATTCCAGCGAATTGTATAGAGTTTTCCGGCGGCTGGCAAAATCCTTAAAAAATCCGTACACTCCGGCTCCCAAGAACATTTCAATAGTAGTTAAGCGAAGGAGGATCGTGGCCACCATCATCTCTGATGTATCTAGAACCTTTCAGGAATTCTTATTGTTGCCTGGGCTAACCAAGGCTGAACATGTTGCAGATAATGTTTCTCTTAGAGTGCCTTTGGGTAAATATCACAAAGATCAGGGTCCAGGGTTGCAACTTCATATTCCAATCGTGTCAGCTGCTATGCAGGCGGTTTCGGGTCAAGATCTTGCTATCGCATTATCTCGTAAGGGTGGATGTGCTTTCGTATTCTGCTCTCAATCGATTGAAGCTCAAGCAGATATGGTAAGACAAGTTAAGGAGCACAAAGCTGGATTCGTCGAATCTGATTCAAATCTTGCTCCTAGTGCTACTCTAAGTGATGCACTAGCTTTAAGAAGATCTACAGGCCATTCAACAATTGCGATTACTGCTGATGGTGGAAAGCATTCTAAACTTTTAGGAATTCTAACCAGTAAAGATTTCTGGGAGTTTAAAGATGATCTTTCAAGGAAGATCTCGGATTTCTATACACCTCTTGAGAGACTTGTTTATGCAGAAGAAGGTATCTCTCTTCAGGAAGCGACAGAGAAATTATGGAAGAATAAGAAAGAGTGTCTTCCTATCGTAGATAAAGATGGGATCTTAGTTTCCTTGGTATTTCGTAAGGATTACTACGATCACAAATCAAATCCAGACGAATTAACTGATTCAGAGAAGAGATTGGTCGTTGGTGCAGCTTTAAATACCCGTGACTATAAAGAAAGAGCCACCGCATTAGTAGCGGCTGGAGTAGATGTCCTTTGTTTCGATTCTTCAGATGGATATTCTGAATGGCAGAGTGACGGTATTAAGTGGGTTAAAAAAGAGTTTGGTAATAAGGTAATTGTTGGTGGTGGAAATATAGTTTCTGCTGATGGCTTCCGTTATCTTGTTGAGGAAGCTGGTGCTGATTTCGTTAAGATTGGAATCGGTGGTGGTTCTATCTGTATTACTAGAGAGCAGAAAGGAATTGGACGAGGACAGGCTTCCTCTGTTCTTGAAGTAGCAGCAGAAAGAGATAAGTATTTTAAGGAAACTGGATTCTATGTACCGATCTGTTCCGATGGTGGTTTAAATAACGATACTCAGATCATTATGGCGTTAGCGATGGGCGCTGATTTCGTTATGATGGGTAAGTACTTTGCTATGTGCGAAGAAAGTCCAACAGCTAGAATTACTTATCGCGGACGTGTCTATAAGCCATATTGGGGCGAAGGATCTAATAGAGCGAGAAACTGGCAACGTTACTCTCAGAGTTCAAAGCAGGAGTTGGTGTTTGAAGAGGGTATCGATGGATATGTACCTCTTAGCGGTCCGCTATCAGAGAAGGTTGATGTTACAACTTCTAAGGTTAAATCTACGATGTGTAACTGTGGAGTTCTAAATATAAAGGATCTTCATAAAGAGGCTCGGTTGACCTTAGTATCAGAGATGACACACGTAGAGAGTGGTACCTCAAGTATTGAACAGCTTGATCGTATGGACTCTACTAGCATGCGCGGTGCCTGGTGAGGATAGAATGGATCTAAGCGCAGATCTTTATTGGTCTGATATCGCATACCTTAAGGCTTGTGAACGACTTAGATCTGCTGGTTGGACTCCTGAATTAATCCCTGGATTGCGAGTGGCTCGTGGCTTTGCTGATCTCGGATATGAAGAATTTTTAATACTTCCTAACGGAAAGCTTCTTTCTATATTCTCAGGAACTATGTCTGAAAGCATCGGTGATGCTAAGCATCTTTTTGTTGTGCCTGATATAGCGATTCTCCTTAGACTTATTGAAGAAGCTTCATATCGAGTTGATCAGATAGTAAATAAAGAAGATCGAAGTTGGGAGGTGTTCCTTTCAGCTAATCAACCGTTGGATCAGCAGAGCTGTTTTGAAGGAGACACAATCGCCTCTGCGTTAATAGAAGCAGCGATATCGCTTTATAAGCCAGGTATTTAAAACGGTTGGTATGATAAAGATAATACTCGCATCCTCTTCTCCCCGTCGAAAACAGCTACTTCAAGAGGTAGGATTATCAATAGATATTCAAGTAGCAAATATTGATGAAGTTCAACATCTCGCAGAATCACCAGAGGCTCTAGTTCGAAGGCTTTCGCGTGAGAAGGCAGCGAAAATTGCTGATATTAATAGATCTGCTCTGGTAATTGGTGCAGACACAGATGTCGATGTTGATGGTGTAGTTTTAGGAAAACCAGCAGATTTTACTGATGCATGTCGTTTGTTTGGCTTGATCCAGGGACGAGAACATAAGGTTTGGGGTGGTTTCACTATTATATGTCGAGATCTTGATATTGAGGTAACAGAATCAAGTGTTACTTACGTTACTATGGCAGCGGTCTCGCAAGAAATGATCGAGCGTTATGTGAGAACAGGTGAGCCGATGGATAAAGCAGGAGCTTATGCTATGCAGGGAATCGGTGGTCAGTTTGTAGAGAAAATAAATGGATCTCATACGAATGTAGTCGGGTTAGATCTACCGAAGATCGTTCGTTCTTTAAGATCTTTA
>CAZTER010000150.1:0-5321 GCA_964612045.1 uncultured Bdellovibrionales bacterium | reverse complement strand
CGACAGTACTTTCAATTGTTAAAAACCCATCATGTGCTCTAGTAATTGCGAATACAGTTGAAAGTCCTAAGCCAACATGACCTCTCCCGCGTTTCGTTGAGAATAGAGGATCGCAAGCTCGTCCTAAAACCTCTGGCGCCATCCCTGATCCGTTATCTCGGACCCTTAATCTGAAGTATTTGCCAGGACGAGAACCTGGAATAATAGAATAAACATCCTCTCCAAAACTTTCATAATCAACAGAGAATTCTATCAATCCATCCTTGTCACTAATCGCATCTCGCGCATTGATCGCTAAATTAGTTAGTACCTGAACGATGAGATTCGTATCACATTTAATAGTAGGATGATTTACATTGCTCTTAAAAACTATTTTTTGTGAACCACGAAGAAGCTCTTTTAGAAGAGGGAGATGGCCACTGATAATATCGCTAAGCAATCGATTCTCAAAGCACCCTGTTTCATTAAGAGAGAAGTGAGATAATTTTCGAAGCTGCTCTCTTACCTTTACGGCCGTAGATTTTATCTCTCTTAAATTACTATACCCATCTTTAACTACCGTAGATGCGGTAAGTGCTTCATCAATAATATGATCTATACTCTCTGAAAGAGAGTTGCATAAAGATCGGGTAATTTCACCCAAGCCGCTCATGTGTTGTACCTTTAGAAGGTGAGCTTCGATTGTTCGTCTGTCTGTAATTTCATGAATAACAATAAATGTAGAACCCGGTCGGTCAACTATTGCTGGATGACTCGAACCTTCAGCTTCAAAAGCGTTTACCTCGAAGTAGCGCAGTTTTTCAGGTACTTGAGATACTTTAATCTCTTGGGAGAAGTTACCCTTTGCACCTTTTTTCTCTAAGCAATCTAGGATTCCATTTTTTAGTTCAGTTGGTAAGGTTAACAGATTAACCTCTATTCCTAGAGGATCGGGCGAATCAATCGGAAGAAGGTCTCTGAATTTTCTATTGGTAAATGAGATCTTTCTTCCATTATCAACAATGAAAATAGCTGCATCAGGACTGATACTAGAATTGGAGAGCTTATTTACGATATTTATTAAAGAGTCACTGGATGAGTTTCTTTTTCCTGTATCAACCAGACTCATACTTCTTTGTCGCCAATAGGAGCTAGTAAGACCAGAGAATCTATGTTGAGTTTTACCGGCTAATAGTCCACGCGAAAATCTGTCTTGAAGTATCGATGTGATTCTTGATGTTAACTGATTACTTATCCATGAGGGAACGGTTAGAACGAGAGCTAGTGCAATGATATAGGATGAGAGCCTTACATTACTTTCTCCATCGCTAAATAAGTATCGCTCAAGATCTGGTATTAGTAAGGTTGCAGAAACTGAGACTACAGAAATTAGTGCGAGTACATGGAAAACAGTTGCACTGACAGAGGCCTGAAAGGGGCGCTGCGTTAATCTAAGGCACAAGGATTCATTTAAAAGTAAGGATCCAGATACCAATGCGATTACAATATCTGCTGCCGCTCCTTGCAATATTAGAGTTGCTTGTAGTGAAGGGATGTTGCCAAATAACTCGCGAGCTCCAACAGCAAATGGAAAGTATAAAATACACCACAGCGTTAATGTAGTAAGAAACTCTCTTCGACTTCCGAGTTTATGACAAAGATATGATGATAGAAGAATCGTTGCTGAGCTTCTGAACGCAACACCGAAATGTTCAGTTAGTGCAACTTGCGGAATGTAGGCAATGGAGATAGCCCAAATTGCTTCGCGAATTCCAAACGCACCTGCTATCACAAAGAGAAAAATGTTGCCGATCGGGATCAGTGTTGGAGTATCGAAGCTGAGAGCGAGGAAGTTGAATGCTAGCGCAAAGAATCCCGCACTACATGCAAGTACAAATCTTCTCTGATTTTCATCGCGCCTACTCACATTCCCACTTCCGAAGATCTAAGGTAAACAAACTGTTATATCGACAACTTTTGAAGATAACTTTCGATCTTAAATCTAAAGGGTAGGGTTAAACGGCGCCCTATCCGGCTATGAGGATTAGATGCGGTTTTAAGCCTACTAGTTTTTAGAAACGAACACTCGTGTTCTATTCTTTAAAATATCGTTATTTTAATCGGTTATGATCTAATTTTGCATTAAACTTTGGCTGGCTAGAATCTCGATCCCCGTGTTATAGGCATCTAAGGAATATTGTAATCTGTTTCAAAGTCAGATTTGAGCAGCCGACTTAGTAAGTTCAATCGGTTATGTTCATAAGTGTTTTTGAAGTAGGAAAGTTTTCGATACAGTTACAAATCATTAGTATTACGTGATGTTAGGCACTCAATCAGGAAATTTTATGTTGAAAAGATCTCTTCAGATAACCCTATTTTTGGCAGCAATGACCTCTGGGTTTGTTTCTATAGTTTCTGCTCAGGAGAGGTTCCCAGAGAATGAAGGACTTTCAAATTACCATACGGCTCCTAATTACAGAGAGTCAGAGAGTCATCCATTGAGATTACTAGGATATATTCTTCACCCGATCGGATGGGTAGCAAGAGAGGTTGTGTTTAGACCCCTTAGTTATTTTGCTTCTTCTACAGAGCAAACACGTAGCATCATGGGCTATAGAGATCCTTTTGATTTCAGACAACCAACCTGTTACTCCTCAGATGATGCAGTTCCAGATTGCAGAACTGTAATGCCATTTAGCCAGTCTGGTCTCGTCCGAGGACAAGATGGTGTGATTTCTGATAGCGCAAATACTGCTTCTATGAAGCAAGTTTATCTGCCAGACGTTAATTTTGATTTTAACTCTAAAGCTTTAAACGATCTTGGTGAAGGCAGAGTTCGTCAGTTGGCACAGCTTTTGAACGATAGTGGTAATGTTAAGATTGTTCTTGAGGGGCATGCAGACTTTCGAGGCTCTGATGATTACAATCAGAAGCTTGGCTTAGATCGTGCAGATGTTGTGCGTACAAAGTTAGTAGAGCTTGGAGTTGAGCCAGATCGTCTTTCGTCAGTAACATTTGGAGAGTCTCAGCCTGTTTTTTCTGAGCAGTCTGATTGGGCTCGTGCTGTAAATAGACGAGTTTCTGTTCAAAGCGGTGAGTAATTAAGTTATTAGCCCATATTTATATTATTGAGTTAACTCATAGAGACTTCTATGAGTTTTTCTCTATTGAGGTATGTTTGGAACGTCGATAGTCATCTTATGACTTGTCGGCTTTTATACTTACTGAGATAGTAAGTAAGATTACATAAAGAACTTAGTAAATAATGTCAGGCAGATACTCATCATTTGCAAGATTACTTAGTTTATTTATCGCGATTTCTATTGTCGTGAGCGCTAATCATTGCTTAATCGAAGATTTATTCTCGTTTGTTTCTCGTGTTGTATCTAGTGAGGCTGTATCTAATCACTCTGCTTACGAGGATTATAAAGTAGGACATGCGCACTCTCACGAAGCTAGTGGTCATAATCATGAAGAGCAGCAAGGTGGACATGAGCACGGTGTCCCGCACTCGATAGTTGCTGTTAAGCCTGAAGGCGCTCTCTTTGATGGAGTGCTTTTGCCAGTGGTCGTGCTGGTTCTTTCCTTCATATCATTGATTGTCTTCTCGTTTAATAGTTGTTGTCAGCTCTTAACTCGGTTGTTAAAGAGTTGGCAATTAAATTTATCCAGTAATTTAACTGAGCTTGTATCTATATTGGTCGTTGCACCACAAGCTCCGCCTAAATCGATCTAGACTACTATATCTCTGGGACTCCCAGACATTTTGCATCTTATGGATGCCTAGTTCTTAACTAAAATTGATATTTAGGTGGCGCATGAACAGATTCCTGTGTGCTCGCATTGTATGTCTTATTTCGGTCGTAGCTGTGATGCTTACGAACGGAAGAGTTGTAATTGCTGAGTCTAATAATGAGGAAAGAAAAGATAGCTGTGAAGAGAGATTATCTCTGGATACATTTAGAGCATATGCTCTAAACCACTCTCCTCTAGTTGCTGAGATAGATCGTGACTATTCCGAGGCATTGGCTCAGGCTTTTGAGATAGAAGCATTACAAAATCCAGAACTTCAAGTGGAACGATCCTTTACTCGTATGAAGTTAGACGGTGCTAACGATCCTCAGACTGAAGTTAGTATTAGTCAACCACTACGTTTATCAAATTTTGGTACTCGGTCAAACGTTAGTGAGTTGATGAAGAGAGCTGGAGATGTTCAGAAAAAGCTAGCGCTTCTTGAGCTAACTCAGAAGATCGGGCTTCAGTTCAAGACCCTTTATGTTTATCAGAAAACAAAGTCAATTCTAGAAGAGGCAGAAACTCGAGCTGGTAAGAAGGTTGAGTTGATCAGAGAGGGAGTTAGAAAAGGTTTGTTGTCTCGTGGAGATGAGAAGCTTTTTGAAGGAGAAAAATTTCGTCTGCAAGCACACCTGAAGAATATCGAAGCAAAAGTTGCAGTAGTGCGAAACGATCTGGCAAAGAGTGTAGGTTTGTCATGTATTAGAGATGTAATTTTATCCGATAAGCTCGAAGATGTTCCCTCCTTAAAAGTTCTTTTAGAGAAAGCAAGATCTAGTAAGTTCTCTGAGATTGCGAAGATTGAAGCTCTGGCAGCGCTCTCACAGGAGCAGGAACGGTTGGCAAGTTTAGATGTAATTCCTGAAATAACTCCCCGCTTAATCTATCAGCATTCAAATGATGGAGGTGATTTTTTTGGCGCAGGATTTTCAATCCCGTTGCCATTTTGGAATCAGAATCAGAGTGAAAAACTTAGAGCCGGAGCGCAAAACAAGATAATTCAACTTAAGAAGCGGTTTCTTCAGGATGGAGGGATTGAGAGCCAAATAACAGAGACTCTCAATGCAGTTCTTAGGGCTCAGGAGCAAGCAATGTTGTTTTCAGAGAAAGTTGTTCCATCTTTTGAAGGCGCACTTGTTGCACAAGAAGAGCTGTACTCACAAGGAAAAGGGGATGTTCTTCAGGTGTGGCAAACTCTGCGTGCTGTCAATGAGGCACAGGCTGAGGGTCTTGAAGTTTGGCTTCAAGCTGTTTCAGTAAGATCAGAATTATCAATTCTAGTCGGAGATGAGATTTAAATGAGAAATTTAACATACAAATTACTTAGATTCTTATTAATAGGAGCGCTATTTTTTATACCTTCTGGTTGTAAGAAAGAGGCTCTTGAAGATCACGGCCACGGACATGGACACGGTCACGGACATAGTGATGAACATGAGGAGGAGTTTGAAAAGGGAAAACATGGTGGAAGGTTATTCCGTGAAGGGGCGTTCTCTTTAGAATTACAGATTTTTGAATCTGGAGTTCCTCCACAATTTAGAGTTTAT
>CAZTER010000149.1:0-5322 GCA_964612045.1 uncultured Bdellovibrionales bacterium | reverse complement strand
GTTAAATTTTTAATTGCCATGCTCTAAGCCTTATCTTTTCTTCAAACAAAATGCGCCGAGTGTAATCCAAGCGATTATGAACGATATGCCACCTAACGGTGTAATCATGGCAAAGATCTTTTCTCCAGTTGTGGAGTATATATAGAGAGAGCCAGAGAATAGCAGAACACCAAGGAACAAAATCCAGGTAAGGATCTTAGATATTTTAAGTGAGATTACTTCACAGGCTAGAAGCACTCCTATAATAGTTATTCCGATTGAATTTGTCAGGTGATAGAGCACTGATTTTTCATAAACATCGAGCACTGAATCAGGTAGTTTTCCTTTGAGACCATGCGCTCCAAACGCTCCTAGAATAATTGCTAGTGCAATTAGTAATGCACCAAGTCCTACAATTTTCCTGGCTGTAGCTAAGTTTTGCTGTGTCATTGTTCCTGTGTATTTTTTACGGTGAGGTGTTTCACCGCATATTTATCTGAATAACCTACTCAGGACTTTAGCGCAAAGTTCCAAAGGTATCTACCGGACCAACAACTGGATTATCATCAAAGATTAAGTTTCTTCCTGGTGGAGGTGGTGGATTATCAACAGGAACTGATCCTTCAGGTAATTTAATTCTATCCCGTTTATTGCCAGGTTCAACTACTCTAGTAGTAGGAGGAGGGGGGCTCTGTGGAGTCTCAAATAACTCTGATGTAGGAGATGGAGCTCGCTCAGTAGGAGCTATCTCAGATTCTTTTAAGACAACACCACGTTCTCCAAGTTGTTTAGAGAGATCTTTAATTGTTTGATCATCACTCTCTGTTAGTTTTGTAAACTTAACACTAAGAGTGATTCTTCTATTGGCAGGACTAAATGGGTCCGTTGGATTCTTAAGCTCTTTATCTGCACGTCCCATGACACTACCAAACCTCTCAGATGGAAGTCCTGCTTTTTCTAGTAAGCGACGTGCTGCGTTAGCGCGATCTGCTGAAAGTTCCCAGTTGCTGTATCCTCCTGGACGGCTTGAGAATGGTTTTGCATCAGTATGTCCAACAATCTCTATTTTATTTGGAAGCTTCGCTAACAATGGTGCGAGAGATTGAAATGCATTTTCTGCATCTGGAAGTATTCGCGCACTTCCACTTTGAAACATAGATGATTTTTCAGTATCCATGATTTCAATGTGTAGTCCCTCTTTATCGATCTTTGTCTCTAGATCTCCAAGAACCTTGCCACCTTCTCCACCAGTAAGACTTCCTACCTGTTTTTCAAACTCAGAGATTAATTCTCCGAAAGCTGCTTGTTGTTGGTGCAAGAGCTGCTCTGCTTCAGCCTTCTTTAATCCGAGCTCTTTAGCAATTGCTGGATTATCAGGAGCCTCACTTTCAAATCCTCTTTGCGCAACATCATCATCTGGAACTGAATCTCTTTTACCATCATCTCCGCGGTAAGTTATGCGCTTATCTCCAGTAGTATTGCGGTCTGTTCCGGACTTCTCTAGTAGCCACTCCTTAGATTTACCAGGATATAACTGTTTCGTATCTTCTGGGTGTGGGGGAACTGATCCGTCGTCAAGAATACCAGCTTCTCCGATAAGAAGTGGAGTACCAGAACCAGATTCAAAGATACCAGGCTTTCTGAAGTAAGAAGCAATCGCTTGCTTAACAGCTGTTTCAGCTGTGTTGATCAGCCACATAACCATAAAGAAAGCCATCATCGCTGTTACGAAGTCAGCATAAGCTACTTTCCAGGCTCCTCCATGGTGTCCACCATGTCCGCCTTTTTTCTTAATGATTATTATCGGTTTATCGTCGGCCATTTAGTGCCAGTGCGACCACTACTTCTTCGCGCCCTTTAAGATCTCCTCTAGTTCTTCAGCAGTCGGACGAAAGATCGGGGGTATCGATTTTCGTGCAAATTCAAGAGCTACCTGTGGTGGCGCGCCACCAGCAAATGATACTAGACCAGACTTTACACATTTAAGGATCGCTGATTGCTCATTAGCAACGAACTCCATCTTGGTCGCTAAAGGACCAACGAATCCGTAACACAGAGCGATACCTAACATTGTTCCTACAAGAGCTGCAGCAACGTGATGACCGATTTCTTGTGGTGGACCATCAAGATGGCTCATTGTAACGATAATTCCAAGAACCGCTGCAACGATACCTAATCCAGGGAAAGCGTCTGACATCTTGTTTACAGCAGTTGGAATTACAAGAGCTTCTTCATGATGTGATTCAAGTTCTGTATCCATCAAGCGCTCAAGATCAAAAGCATTTACAACACCGTCTACGAATAGTCTTAGTGCGCCGGTGAATGTCTCCATTAGGTGATGATTGTGTGATGCTTTTGGATACTTGTTAAATCTAGGGCTGTCATGAGGATTGTTAAGATCTCCTTCAATTCCAAGCACACCTTCTTTTCTCATGGTGTCAAAGATGCTCGCCATTAATCCAAGCATATCCTTATAGGTTTCTTTATCGATACCACTGCCCTTAATTGCGCCAGTAACTGCTGGCATTAAGCCTTTGAGAACCCAGAGAGGTTGGGAGATTAGAAGGGAGCAGACACCTGATCCACCGATAACGATTAACTCAAATGGCTGGATTAAAATTAGGACGTCACCACCCGGACCGGCTAAACCGATCAAGATACAGATAACAACTCCTAGCATTCCAACGATGATGAGCATCTTACCCTTTAGAAGATAAAAACAATTAGCTCCTCTATGATTCTGAGATCGGAGAGCTACGAGAAGATCTTAAGAGAAAGATGTAAAACGGCGTATCTAAAATTACAGACGATATCAGGAGATTTATTTAATATTTATAGCTATTTATCTAATTATAATACTGACTGAGTTTGGTCTCATTTGTTGAAATTTAATCTGTTTATGATGAGATCTGAGACGGCAATCGCAAAGTTTTGGCTCTCTCCGATCGGAGTTGTTTGGACATTGCTGTCTTGAGTAGAACTATTCATTCCTTCAAACGTTAATGGTGTAATGACATTCAGTTGGGTAGTGAACTCTTCAGGCAAATCGAGAAGTTCAAGATCTTGCTTGCTAACAACTATTTTGCTTGCAGGCATTTCTTTTAATACTTTAGTTACTGAGCTAACAAAATTATTCCACGAGCTATCAACCCGTTCATTTATAAATCCTGAGACAATTAACCACTCCGGTTTTGCAATCTCTAATAGATAGTTAGCTTCACTTACATCTCTAAAACCATACTCTAAAACAAGTAGCTTAGGAGCGGTGCTCCAAGAAAAAAAGGTTCGGAATAAACTTCTGGCCACTCTTGGAATATCTCGTAGTCCTTTGGGAGGGATAATATTTAGAACAGAGCAGGGCAGACCTATGTCGGTATTATAAGATAAGATTGATCCTCGCACGCTCTGTTCTTGTTCACTAAGCCTCTCTATTACCTCTCGTTTTACAACAGTTTTTCCTCGGTTGCCGATAATTCCTATTACTGTCGGTTTCGTTATTTTTATATAGGTTTGGGCCAAAATCTTAAGAGCTTTTCTCGTTGCTAATCGAAGGAGAGTACTGGAGTGCTTGGTTGTCACTCTGTCATTTTTAATAGGATGTTCTGTCTTATATATCGCAGCATATTTCTTACTTTGAGATTCTGTCACATACTCAGAAAATCTAGTCATTCCTTCTTGGATATCTTCTAATGAACGACCGAAACTAATTCTTAAATGTCCTTCGCCGGATGGGCCAAAAGCTACGCCAGGAACTAACGCTAGATGAACCTTGTTCAGGATATCATAAGCAAGGGCTTTGGAATCGCGAGCGAGAGGAAGGGGATCTTTAATTCTAGGGAAAACAAAATATGAAGAGTTGGGAACTTGATAATCGAGAATATCTGAAAGCTGATCAAGGAAGTTAATAGTGACAGAGCGTCTTTTTTGAAACTCTTTCTTGTATCTTTCAATATATGGAGCACCGAATCTCAGTGCTGCAATTGCTCCGTATTGAGAGGCGACAGGTGCACATGTCACCATAGCATCGTGATAGGGAAGAATGGCTTGAATTACCTTTGCATCCCCATGCATAAATCCGACTCTCCAACCTGTCATTGCAAAAGCTTTAGAGAATGAGCAGATCCTTACGACACAACTCCTAGCATGCTGACAACTAATCGGACTGTAGTGCGGGCTATCGATATAATAAAAATCTTTGTAGACCTCATCTACTAAGAGCCAAATCCCACGTTTTAAACACCAGGTAACTAATCCTTCAATACTCTCTTTGGATAGAACTGTTCCTGTTGGATTATTTGGATTAGATATGAGGATTATCTTGGTGCGAGAAGTTGTAGCACGTTCTAGCTTCTCTAATGATAGATCAAAACCTCGATCTTCATCCAACTCTACAAAGATCGGATTACACCGAGCAGCACGCACGGCTGCTTGGTAGGTGGTATAAGAAGGAGAGGTCAGTAAAACATCTGAGTCTGGCTCTGCAAGTGCGAGAATAGAGGCTGTGATTCCCTCAATAGACCCAGCCGTTACGATTATTTCGCGGTCTGGATCGAAGCTATACCCATCTATCGCGAGTGAGTTTGCTATCTCATCCCTGAGTTCTTGTAATCCGTTTGTGAGGGAGTAGGTATCACATCGTCCCTCTTTAATTCTTTCGACGATAAAATTACGGATTTCACTAGCTGGTTCAACGATAGGAATACCTTGAGCAAGTGAAATTGCTCCTGGTATACGAGCGGCCGCAAGCTCAATGGCCTTAATCGGAGAGAGTTCGAAGTATGAATGAGGAATGATCGGTGACTTCACCGATAGAAGAGTATCGTTACTCAACACTCTTAACAACTACCAGACATTAGATCTTTTACAGATAGAACACTCAAATCACCGTTTAAACTCTTGAAGCATTCGATGCAGAGCTTATTCCAAATGTACTAATCGTGGCGTTTTGATGTATCGCCGATCTTGTAGCTCTTAACAGACCCATCGCTTAGAGTTACTTCAACTGTCAGGTTGTCCTGATAGTCGCCACCCTTCTTAGAGAAGTTCCATTTCTCTTGGCCTGTCTCAGCTACTCCAGCTAATGACTGTTGTCCTTCTTCGATTGTATCTCCGTTCTCATCCTTTAAGATTACGGATAGAAGGTGGCCTGTCATCTCGGCAGGAAGTAGTACAGCTAGTTTTCCTTCGTTATTTGTAATTGGTTTAAAGAGGAAACCCTTCTCTCCATCTACATACGTACCATTAGGAGTAATTGTTTCATTTCCACCGAATGAGCCTGGAGTCGTTGAGATCCCAGTTGTTGTTACGGTTGAATTAACTTTTCCATTTGGTTGTGCAGTCGAT
>CAZTER010000148.1:0-5325 GCA_964612045.1 uncultured Bdellovibrionales bacterium | reverse complement strand
AAATTTTATAAAATACTACCTATTGCTTGCGAGCGTTCTTACTACGAAAACTAAAGTCTCCGCTCCATATTACAATATCAACTACGGTGCTAACCTCATTAACGACCATCCTTGAGCAGATCTTTTATATAATATCCGATCATGAAGCCTATTTTCTCGTCCTTGCCAGAACTCAAAGGAAGATGGAATTACACGATATCCACCCCAATGCTCAGGACACGGGACTTTATCTTTAAATTGCTCCTGTGCCTTTATATGCGCCTGCTCTAAATCATCCCTAGAATTTATAATCTGACTCTGATTTGAGATCAGTGCGCTAATCTGACTATTACGTGGTCTATGAGAAAAGTATTCAACTACATCTTCTCGAGGCAATTTCTCTGCCGTCCCATATATCCTTACCTGTCGCTCTAATTGTCCCCAGTAAAAAAGGAGGGAAACATTACTATTACTAGATATCTCCTCTCCCTTCCGACTATTACAATTCGTGAAAAAATCTAACCCTATAACACTCCATCTTTTTAGTAACACCATCCTGACAGAAGGCTCTCCACCACCAGATACAGTTGCTAATGCCATAGCATTTGGTTCAACTAGTGCAGATTGAATCGCCTGATCTAACCATTGGCCAAATTGATTAAATGGATCCTGCTCACAACTCCCCTCATCTAGGATCATAAGTTGATATTCTTTTCGTAGTTTAGCTATCTGATCCTGATTCATATCGTTCATTAAGCCTGGATCTTATTCAATTTGTGCTGAGCTCAACAAATAACCAATAAAAAAGGGGTGCAGTAAAAACTACACCCCTCTGTCTAAACTAAGCTTGTCTCTTACCAGTTAAGAGATCCGGCAGTTTGATACTCAGTTACTCTAGTTTCAAAGAAGTTCTTCTCTTTACCAAGGTCGATTGTTTCACTCATCCATGGGAAAGGATTCTTTGATCCGTATATAGCTTTCAATCCGATTCTCTCTAATCTTCTATCAGCAATATGTTGGACATACTCTCTGAAAAGAGGTGCACTTAGTCCAAGAATTCCTCTTGGCAAGCAATCCTCAGCATATTGAATCTCAAGTTCAACAGCTTCTTTTACAAGATCAAGAATATGATCCTGGAACTTAGCACTCCAAACTCCAGGGTTTTCCTCTTTGATACTGTTGATAAGATCGATTCCAAAGTTTAGATGGATAGTCTCATCTCGCAAGATGTACTGGAACTGCTCACCTACTCCGGTCATCTTATTCTGACGGTGGAACGACAACATCATGACGAATCCACTGTAGAAGAAGATTCCCTCCATAATTACGTAGTAACCGATCAGATCCTCAAGGAACTTAGCCACTCCATCAGGAGTCTCAGTGGAGAAACCAGGAGACATAATTGAAGAGGTTAACTGCATCTCAAATCTATCCTTATTATGGATAGAGTTAACCTCGTTATACATGTTGAATACTTCGCCATGGTCAAGTGCTAGCGATTCACAGATATAATGGAATGTATGAGTATGAACAGCTTCTTCAAAAGCTTGTCGCAAGAGATACTGACGGCACTCAGGGTTTGTTACATGCTTGAATATTGCAAGCACAATATTATTTCCAACTAAGCTCTCAGCTGTAGAGAAGAAACCTAGGTTTCTCATTATTACTCTACGCTCATCAGCAGTAAGTCTATCTGACTTCCAAAGCTCGATATCCTTAGCCATCGCAACTTCAGTTGGAAGCCAGTTGTTAGCACAGCCATTGAGATAATGTTCCCATGCCCAGTGATACTTCAGAGGCATCAACTGATTCACATCAACTGTATTACAGTTAAGGATCCTCTTCTCATCAACTCTGACACGCTTTGATTCACCACCACTCAATTCAGAAGCTGCTGGCTTCTTTGAGTTGTTATCATCACCAGTGTTACCACTAGAACTGCTAGAATCATCCCAATTCAACATAACTCACCCTTTATCAAAATTATCTAAATCAATTAAATATTACTGGCAGCTTTCGCAATCGCCATCCAAGCTACACATAGCTTTTGGCATCGCAGCACCCTTACGAGACTCTCCCTTAGCTGCAGCAGCATCCGATGCAACTGATTCTTGTGGAGCTCCCTCTTGTGAAGTTGCTGAAACAGACTCCTCACCATCTCTTTCTACCTTAATATTGCTAGAAGCTGACTTACTCTTCATCCAGCGAGGTTGTACACCTCTCTTGTTAATGTCGAGTGTTGACTTCTCAATCTGTGTAGCACCAAGAGAACGTAGGTAATAAGTAGTCTTCAATCCCTTCTTCCAGGCTAAGACATACATATCATGCAGCTTCTTACCACTTGGTTGTGCGATGTATAGGTTAAGTGATTGACCCATATCAATCCACTTCTGACGTCTACTACCACACTCAATTAACCAATCTGGTTCGATCTCAAAAGATGTCAGATAGAGATGTTTTAACTCATCTGGAATTCTCTCGATCTCCATAATTGAACCATCGAAGTACTTAAGATCTTCAATCATCTCCTCATCCCAGAGGCCGATCTTCTTTAGATCTCGTACTAAGTGAACATTTGGAACTGTAAATTCACCTGAGAGGTTAGACTTAGCATAGAGGTGCTTGTAAGCAGGCTCTATGGACTGCGCTACTCCTGTGATATTTGAGATCGTTGCTGTTGGAGCAATCGCCATGGTGTTGCTATTACGCATACCATTAGCCTTAATCGCCTTACGCACGACCTCCCAATCCATAATTGCTGAAGTATCAACATCGAGATCGCCACCTCTCTCCTTAGCAAGTAAAGAGACAGTATCTATAGGTAATAATCCACGATCCCACTTCGAGCCCTTATAAGAAGTATAGGAACCTCTCTCCTTTGCTAACTCAGTAGAAGCCAAGATTGCGTAGTAAGAGATTAACTCCATACTCTCATCAGCAAACTTCACTGCTTCTGGGCTAGCATAGCTGATCTTCTGAATATAAAGAGCATCCTGGAAGCCCATCAGTCCTAAGCCAACTGGACGGTGCTTCAAGTTGGAAGCTCGAGCCTCTGCCGTTGGATAGAAGTTAATATCGATAACATTATCCAACATGCGAATAGCAGTCTTAACTGTTTTTTCTAGTAATGCTCTATCAATACCCTTCTCAGTTGTATGAGTTGCAAGATTGATTGAGCCTAAGTTACAGACCGCAGTTTCTCCTTCCGAGGTATTTAGCAAGATCTCTGTGCAGAGATTTGAGCTATGAACAACTCCAACATGATCTTGAGGAGATCTGATGTTTGAAGGATCCTTAAATGTAATCCAAGGATGACCTGTTTCAAACAACATGCTCAACATCTTGCGCCATAACTGAACAGCTTCAATTGTTTTGTGCAGCTTAATCTTCCCAGACTTAGCCATCTCTTCGTACTCAACATAGCGCTTCTCGAATGCCGCGCCATAAAGATCGTGAAGATCAGGAACATCGCTCGGGCTAAAAAGGGTCCAATTTCCATTCTGAACAACTCGCTTCATGAACAGATCTGGGATCCAGTTAGCAGTGTTCATATCGTGCGTTCTACGACGCTCGTCACCGGTGTTTTTTCTAAGCTCAAGGAAGTCCTCAACATCGAGATGCCAAGTCTCTAGGTAAGCACACATCGCTCCCTTTCTCTTTCCACCCTGATTTACGGCGACAGCAGTATCATTTGCTACCTTAAGGAATGGAATTACACCTTGGCTTCGACCGTTAGTTCCTTTGATTCTAGCTCCAGTTGCACGAACATTGGTCCAATCGTTACCTAATCCACCAGCCCACTTTGATAACTGAGCATCATCAGAAACACACTTAAATATGTGCTTAAGATCATCCATTACTGTTGTTAAATAGCAGGATGATAACTGCGGATGTAATGTACCAGCATTAAAGAGAGTGGGCGTACTAGATGTAAACAAGAACTTCGATAGCACTTCATAGAACTCAATAGCCTTCTCATTCTTTTGAGCTCCCTCTCCTGCTGCGAGACCCATAGAGACTCTCATCCAGAAAAGCTGTGGGGTCTCAATTCTACGATCTTCATGGTGAATTAAATAACGATCGTAAAGAGTCTGTAATCCTAAGTATGTAAACTGGAGATCTCTCTCTAACTTCATCGCTTTAGATAAACGATCTAGGTCAAATTGGAGAAGATCTGGAGATAAACGATCCACCTCAACAGCTCTCTTTATCGCCTTTTTGAAATACTCTTGATGCTTCAAAGTTAGATCTGAATCAACAGCATCTATTCCGATCGTTTCTCTGTAAATAACATCAAGTAGTAATCTAGCAGCGACCTGAGAGTAGCTAGGCTCACGCTCAATCTTAGCTCTGGCAGCCATGATATTCGAGGTATCAACCTCATCAGCACGGACACCTTCATAAAGATTCTTAAGTGATTCTTGAAGAACTGCCTCAGCATCAACCTCTGAGAGATCGCGGCAAGCATGCATAATTCTTCTTCTTAGATCGCCTTCAGAGATTTTTACTGTCTCGCCAGATGGCATAGTCATAGAGAACTGACGACCAACTTCCTCAATAGGAATTGCGATTTGACGTCGATCAACTTGAATTTCTGCTCTTGTTCTCTCCTCTTCTTCACGAAGAGCAGCACGAGCAGCTCTATAAATAATGAAATCCTTGGCTACCTGATAAAAGCCCTCTGTCATCATGACTCGCTCAACCTCATCCTGGATCTTCTCAACTTCAAGCTGAGTTCCAGACTTAGAGATAGCAACAGATCTCTGAACAACTTTATTAGTAAGAAGATTTACTGAATCAATGATCTCTTGAGTGGATGGTCCCTCTACCTTCATCGAAGCTCTAAATGCTTTCTCAATGGCAGAAGCAATCTTCATAGGATTGAAACGCACAGCGGTCTTTCCATCTCTTCTTAGAACCTTCATGTTCCTAGGAGAGTCATCTCTTAATGCCTTTCTCTCATCTCTATAAACAATATATTGACGAGCGATTTCGTAATGACCGGCCTGCATCAAGATGACTTCAACGACATCTTGAATTCCCTCAACTGTTAAGCAAGCGCCATGCTGAGCTTTATCTACACAAGCTTTAACAACTTCCTCAGAAACGGACTGCACAGTGGCATGAACATCTGGTGGGAGTGGCGCCACAACAGGAATCTCAAGCGCCTCGCGGAAAGCAGCTTGAACAGCGTTAGCTATTCTATCTTTTCTGAAGGGAACCAAAGTACCATTACGCTTTACAACCGTAATTGAATCTAAGCGAGCTCGAGAAAGATCTATCTCTTTCTTTGACTCTGCCTTATTAGCCAACTTGGTTGCTGCTAAAATTGCTGCATCACTAGTT
>CAZTER010000147.1:0-5376 GCA_964612045.1 uncultured Bdellovibrionales bacterium | reverse complement strand
GCGGTTAAACTTTTTGGACGAGAACAATCCAGAGAATTTGCTCAAAAAAAAGCAGTAGAGATAAAACACCGAATATCTGAAGTTCATCCTGCCCTCACCTGCTCGGTCGGTATCGCTCCTAATCGATATATCGCAAAGATTGCTAGCGACATGCAAAAACCCAACGGGCTTGTAACTATTGAATCTCACGAACTACCAGAAAGGTTACATTCTCTTACACTTCGTGATTTTCCCGGTATCGGCCCACGGATGGAGAAGCGACTTATCGAAGCGCGTTGCCTAACAGCTCAAATGTTATGTCAGAAATCCAGCGCAGAGATGTACGAGTTATGGGGAAGCAAAGTCGGAGAAGATTTCTGGAAGCTTATACATGGAGAAGAAGTTGAAGAGGTAGAAACAGAACGAGGAAGCATTAGCCACTCGCGAGTACTTGCTCCTCAACAAAGATCCCAAGAATATGCACGCGCACATCTTATCGCACTTGTCTCAAAAGCCGGTATGCGACTTCGTCACGAGGAATTTTATACACGCTCACTTTCTTTACACCTTACCTTTCTTCATTCTGGAATGGGCACCAACCATTGGGAAGAAAGATCGAAGTTCTTTGAAACTCAAGATACTGGAATACTAATCGACACACTTTTATCGCTATGGAACCAAGCCCCTCATTCTCGTGGTATAATTTACAAGATAGGTATCGTCTTAGGTTCCCTTGTGCCAAAACAATCCCATCAACTTTCACTATGGGAGAGCGACAAACAAAATAAACTCATGACAGCACTTGATTCATTGAACTCACATTACAGAAAAAATCTCATTGTCTATGGTGCAAGCTCAGAACTTGAAAAATCACACCACGCGCCAATTGCATTCGGACATATTCCTGAAAAATTCGAACGTTCTTAATCAAGAAAATACCTAACAGAACTGATGTTCGAGAGTCGCCACGCTCTCTTGAGTCATTCCATCGAGCATAGCTCCCATTGTATTATAAACATGAGCCCTCACCTGCGGCACGTTAAATGCAGTATTGCCGAGATATCCACGACGAAGAGCATGATCCCCTGCTCGCGGCATACCAACAACCCAGATCTGTTCCGACGGTACTCCAGCGCTATTAATCATCTGTCCACTTTCAGTGACCTGAACACCGATACCGGCGTGTTTTTTTGCCAATCCATCTTCGAAAAGATGATCCCAGATCGGATGACGGATGATATTCCTTCCAACAGCATTAATTATGTAATCATACGTTTCACTGTGAGTACTTGGAGCATCTTTTGACTCACTATAATGTACCGTAAAACCATCCTGCCCTTCATCAATCCGGCTTATATAACCATGCTGTATAGTAAGCTCTCCACGCTCTCGAGCAGTTTCTAAATTTCTATGAACCTCCCAGCTTGTACCGATTGAATTAACTGCTAGTGTTCGACGAAACTCATGGAGTCGTTGAGCAGCTTGTACACAACCACCAAGATCAGCTCGGATCCTATCCCAATATGGTCGCACTGCTGCCAAAATGTCCTCGTGAGAATGCCCGGCTGAAAGATACTGCGCATAAAAATCGGTCAATCGCTCATTAAACTCTTCCGGCGTCTCAGCATTCAAAAAATCCGGAGGACTATTCAATACCAACGGAACATTCACCTGCTCTTGTGGATAACCATAATGACGAAGACCACCACGTGAAAGAAGGGTAAGATTCTTATGTCCTGATTTAAGAAGGACATTCACCTGCTCCTCTCCTGTGAGTCCAGTGCCTAATACCAATACTCGAGCTTCACAAGGAATCTGCGCACGACGCTCATGTCCAGACTTCAGCAACGGATCGATAATTACATTTGGATGCTCAGCTAAAGGAGTAAGATAATCTGGAACCTTCACAGAGATCGATCCTGATGCCATGACAACTTTATCGCCTTTCAATACCCTTCCATCCGCAAGCTCAACAGAAACACTAGAGTCTTCCCCTACTGTTACTCTCATAGCTTCACCAACGACTGAATCATAGTTGACCAGGTCATTTTTGACATTACTTCGGCGCCACTTTACATACTCACGCATAAGCACTCGTGGAAACGGCCTGTCGCGATGAAGTGTAATCTCACCAAACTCCTCTCGATGAGTTGCCACGAATTCGCTCGCCCAACGATAAATCTCTTCAGGATCCTCCCCAAGATACATCTTCCGCATTGCAAGATTCGTAGTCTCTGAATCAGGAAAAGATTGGAATCCCCATCCACCAAACTTTCTCGCTGGTTCACGTTCAATCTCTACAATTTGAAGTGGAATGGTCGAAGTATGTCCTAGATAAGTGCCTACCTCCGAACCAGCCACACCACCACCAACGATAATTACTGTTTTCGGCTCAAGTTGCGGACGAAGCTTAAAAGCCACTTCGCTCATATCGAAATCTAATCCTGTTTCAACAGGCTGCGATACGCGGTCGAAAGCTGTTTCAATATTCATAAACATAAATGTAGGGCCCTCGTGAAATAAAGTTCATTTATTGAGCTGCCACCACACTAACAAGTTTATTGCTTTATTGAAGATACCTGCATTATAATACGGGACAATAAGATTATTATTGTTTAAATTATAATTATTCCGAATGCGATTAACTCCACTAGACTGCCGTATACTGGATCTTCTCGATCGAGATGCACGACTCTCTGCTGACGAAATTGCGAGAAAGCTCCGCGTAAGCGGAGACTCCGTGCTCTATCACCTAGCAAAACTAAAAGATGAGAAGGTGCTCGGGTGGAGTGGCGCAATGATCGATTTTTGGCGGCTAGGATTAATCCTCTTTCGAATTTCAATCAAACTCTCCCGTAATACTGCGATTGAATCTCTAGCAAAAAAACTCTTCAATATTCCTGGCATCACACTCGTGGTAGAAACGCGTGGAGAACATGACCTTATCGTCTGGGGAGTCGCAGAAAACTTAAAGAAAGCATCTGAAGCGTATTCATCTGCTAACGAGCTTCTTGGTTCACTTACTCAGACCATGTCACTTGAACTGATTACTGAAACAAGTTCATACTCACGTGGATTTCTGGTCAATCGTCCAGGAAAAGTATTTCCTGCTCGTGGCGATGCCGGGACTTTAAAGCTCGACAAAATTGAGATTGAGATACTGAAAAAAGTTCGCGAGGATGCGCGAAAACCCGCGACTATTATCGCTCTCGAACTAGATACAACACCAGCTATCGTTTCATATCGCATAAAAAAATTAGAAACTTCAGGGGTAATAACTGGATATCGAGTTAACCTAAACTCCGAAAAGCTTGGTCTACAGCGCTTTAGAGCACAGATCTCTTTTCACTCTGGTTATAACGAATGTAAATCAGCACTGCGAAAATTCGCCGAAAAAACTCCTTCAGTAACACGCCTAGAATTTCATATCGGTGGATGGCCTGCAGAGCTAGGACTTGAGATCGAGAGTTTTACAAAATTACATGAAGCACTCGATGAAACTCGTTCACTCGCCGATAACGGTTTACAGATCAACGGGATTGCCCTCTTCCGCCAATCAATCTCTGCACCTGCTTCAAATTGGGATAAGATTTTGATGCAGCTGGCTTCGAATTAAGCATAAAGTCCAGATAGGTAACAACGATTTAAAAAATTAGCGCTCTCTTCTAGACTGAAAGCTATTAAGAATCATAGGCTTATTCTAAAGTCAGCTAAGGAAATACTCATTATAATCTCTCGCACACTGGCTCTATTACCGAATAGCAGTACCCAGAACTCCTCTCTTAGAATTAAGTTCACGACAACAAGAGTGATGATAAAAATATTAACTATCAAAGATATTAAGATTACAACTGCACTAATAATCTACTTCGGCAACAACTTAGCTTCCGTGCCTGGCTCCCACCTCAATCCCCAATCTCTCATGCATTCAAGTAATGGACGTAATGCTCTCCCCTTAGTTGTTAGCTGATAGGCTCTATGCTTAGTTCCGTCGGCAGATGAGGTTTTCTCAATGATACCATGTGATATCAAACGATTAAGTCGTTCACTGAGAATATTTGTTGGTGGAGATTCTGGCGACATTATCAGCTCTTTGAATCTGGAACGTCCCAACACAAGATCGCGGATAACTAGAAGAGTCCATTTATCACCGAAAATATCAAGACCACATGCAATTGGACAGGGGGAACGTCTTATCTCACGAACAGTCTTTTTACTTCTTCTCATGATAGAATCTTACCTTAGATTTCACTTGCTTTCTACAAGTAACTTACTTTAACATTGCAAGGATGTCTGATAACACCACAAACACATCCCCTTCTCTACAGCCTCCAGGCATGGGGTTGCCAAAAATAGAGCTTTTAATAGCTAGAGTTTTAGTTGGCGTACAATTACGAATAACCTCACAAGAGAAAGCTCGAAATAACTTCCTAAGAGAGCATCAAGAGATTCTTTCTATCATAGGTGGAGTAACTCCTGAGCTTGCATCTAAGCGAGTTTTAATTGATCGACTGCGAGGACTTGAAGATAGTAGCCGCTTTTGGTCACTTTATATGACTATCGAGCATCTACGCATTGTAAATAGGTCGACGATAAATGTAATTAATTCACTCTCCAAAGGGATCAAACCACAAGTTGTTGTAAGTACAGCTGCCGTAAAACCCAGAGAAGATATTGGCGATACGGTAGTTCCACTATTTAGAGCAGTCTGTGAAGAGTTTGAAAGTGCATTTACATCTGAAACAAACCTTAAATCAGAAACTACACTAGCACATCCATGGTTCGGAGAGTTGAATGCACAGCAATGGCACTTCTTCGCTGGATTTCACATGAGCCTTCATAAAAAACAACTATTAAGGATCAAAGAAAGATTAACTAACAATTCTAAGGAAAAATAAGATAGTAAGATTATTTCTACAACTAGAACGCAGCTCTCTCTTAAATCTCAATCCGCTCACACTCAGCTACCTCCAGTTACCTCACTAGAGCTTGATTAAACATAGACAGGCTCAGAATTACCACTGTTGATATTAAGATCTGCGCTAACTATATTAGCGTCAAATTAGAGGATATAGATTTAACAAGGCAGAAGATGAATCTGTGTGATGGCTATTCTAGCATTTATAAATATTACTTAGAGACTGCTAAGCGCTCAGACCGTAAAGGAGCCAAAAGAGTATTAAAGACTGACGTTCACAACGAAACAGGAATTTACTCTGTTTCGATACCTCTAATTCCTGAACTCAACAACCTATTTGAAGAGGTCTATGCTATTGAAATAGACCAAGAGATTATTAATCAAGCTAAAAATTTAGGTAAAGCTCAGGTAACTTGCGGCAGCGTCGAAAAGCTTCCTTATGACAATCAGTTTTTTGATTCGGTATTGGATTTTTCTAC
>CAZTER010000146.1:0-5382 GCA_964612045.1 uncultured Bdellovibrionales bacterium | reverse complement strand
ATTTAATATCGTTGCATCAAACACCGGCTAAATTCCTACTTTTTATTAGCTTACCTTTGATCTTTTTTGTTGTACTAGCCAAGTACGCTAAATTTAATAAATTAGTTTTCAGGTCAATTGCACAGCTATTATTAATACTCTCTTTTATCCTAGTTCTTACCATTGGCTGGCGTGGATCTAATATGGTTTTTCTACATGGCGCAGGAATAAAAGGTGGAGAAAGTACTATTTCTTCTCAACCTTTCGCTGAGCCAAAGGAATCCACAAAAGTTCCTTAATCTTAGATTGGTCTGCTTCCCATCTAGCCATGGCAAAGAGGAGATCGCTTAATCTATTTAGGTAGATCTTAATATTTGAATCGACTGATGATTCTACTGAGTAATCTAAAATAGTTCGTTCGGCTCTTCGACAGATTGTACGAGCTATATGCAATGCGTCTAAAAGTTCATCTCCACCTGGAAGAACAAAAGAGCGCAGTTCTGGCAGGTTTTCAGTTAATTTATCGATCGTATCTTCCAACTCTTTAGGAGAGTTAGGATCAATCGGTTGTATAGAAGGATGAGACTCTCCCTCTGCACATGCTAAGACCGCACCAATATCAAAAAGTGTCTGTTGTATATCTTCGAGGATCGGCGAAATTACGTTTTTTGATAACTTGCAAGCAATTGTTCGAACTTTACCGATCCATGCATTAAGTTCATCGACATCGCCGATAGCGCAGATCTGTTTAGACGTTTTGGATACCCGCTCTTTTCCTACTACCCAGGTTTTTCCATCATCTCCAGTGCGGGTATATATCTTGTTTATTCTTACCATTCTCTAACCTTACTAACTCTTATCTCAATCCAGCAACTCTTCAATCGATAGTAGTGGATCCTCCTCATTCTCGGAATGAGGTCGAGTTTCTTGTGATGGGATATCTTGATCTGATTTAATTTCATTTCCTACAGCCTGTGCAGCGCTATTTCCGAAGATCATTGAATAGAAATATGGAGATAGTAGTAAAATAGCGAGAATAAACGCCGCCGTTGCTAGTACAGCTAATTGTGAGTTTGTGTTTATCCGGCTCATAGAATGGCGTTATGTATTGACTACTCTCAATTCACATTAATATCGGTAAGTTATCAATTTTACTGAAATAGGATAGTGGGTAGACCTCTAATAATTATTTGCCCCATAGCATAGGGTCGTAAATCTCAGGGTATTCATTAGATTTCTATAATTATTCTCGGGACATCTGCCGATGGTAGTAAGTGAAGCAACGGGAGATCTCTGTAATTTATCGGGAACACTTTGATTTTCAGGATCTTCTGGAGAGGTTTAAGTTAATAGCCAAGAGGTTGTGGCTATGGAGGATTTTTAAAAATGCTGCTCAGTGATCGAGAGAGAGAAGAACAGCGCATAGATTCTGATCCGATTCCAGCGGCCGTAACTGATACTGGGTGCGAGCGCGAATTGAATGAGGATCGCTATGCCGTAATTGAGGGCACTTCCGGCGTTACCTGGGTTGTTTGTGATGGAATGGGTGGTGTTTCTGGTGGAGAGCTTGCTGCTCAGATAGCTATTGAAGCTATGCGGAGAGATCTGACACTTGAGCCAGTTGGTGAAACCGAGGCATGTTTACGACATTCAATAAGTGAAGCTAACCGGATCGTTGTATTACGTAGACAAAATCAAGCTTTCTCTCAGATGGGAACAACGGTAGTTGCAGCTCTGATTACCGGAGAAGAGATTGTAATCGGTCATGTCGGAGATTCTAGAGCATACTTAGTTCGCGATGGTGCAATTCAACAACTCACCAAAGATCATACTTATGTTCAGGAGCTAGTAGATCGCGGAGACATCAAGATTGAAGAAGCGTTGAGCCATCCGCAAGCGCATGTCTTAACTCGAGCTATAGGAGCTGAAGCTTCAGTTCGAGTAGATTCATCACGATTTTGGATATGGCCATTACAGGCTGGTAATATTTCAGACTACATCGTGCTTTGTTCTGATGGTTTGTACAGTCTTGTCTCAGAAGGTGAGATAGCTTCCAGTGTTTCAACTCAATCTCCACAATCAGCATGTTCTCAATTAGTTGAATTAGCTAAAACGCGAGGTGGTTTTGACAACATTACACTCGCAGTCATTCCAATCGGTGGTGAATTACGAAAGGAGCCTCCAGTAGGATGGGAAGGTAAAAGTAAAAAAGTTAGTCCGGTTGTAACCAACAATGATTCAGATCCTCAACCAAGAAGCTATTTGAGATTATTTATAGCAATTGTTGTGTTGAGTGCTATGGCATCACTTTTAGTAGTTTTGATTACGTTTTTTGCTTTAACTCAATAAGGTTTGATTTTTACGGGAGCGTTTTATGGATAATGAAAAGGAAAGAGGATCTGTAGGAGGTTATATGCAAGATGATGAGAAGCATGATGGACATGGAAATCGAGCAAGAAACCGCACTGTCATGTTGACTCCTGAGATTACCAATCAGGTTCGTAATCGTTTCCAACAGGAAGCAGAAACAGCTCCTATGAGTGCACCGACTCAACATAGCGTAGCTCCACAAAGTGGAGGATTCTTCACACCAACAGGAACTGGACGTGTACAGACACCGGCTGTTCCTGCACCGACACCAACTACACAACATCATGTTGCTCCTCAAAGCAATGGAGAAGGAGTCTATTGGAGTAAGCCATCTAAAGTTGTTGGCTTTATGGTCTCCTATGACAAAGATCCAAATGGTTGGGTATGTGAGTTGAGAGTTGGTCGATTAATAGTTTCTAATCAAGCTAGCCCAACAGATAATACAATGGTGCTTGAAGATGACTCTGTCTCTTCTATGCATGCGATTATTAGGGTTGGTTCGAAGGGAGATGTTCAGATACTTGATCAGCTCTCTGAATCAGGAACTCGGATTAAACGCTTTGATTCAGAGGAAGAAGAGGTTCTTTCTGGTGAGCGCGCAACTATTAGCCATGGTGACACCGTTACCTTTGGTCAGAGAAAGTTCTATATAATGTTAATGCCTATTACTGTTACAGAGTAGGAGTAAGATCACGTGAGGATGGCCGACGACAATCTCATGAGTCTTCAACCAGGTACGGTGATAGCCGGCCGGTATGAAGTTGTTAAGTGCCTCGGAGCAGGCAGCATGGGATTGGTGTATGCTTGCAGACACCGTGAGCTATCCGGACATCTTGTAGCAGTCAAAGTTTTATTTCCTGAAGTTGCGCAAGATCGTGTTGCTGCAGCTCGGTTTAGAAATGAGATCTTTGCTTCATACGGAGTCTCTCATCCTAATGTCGTTCGTGCTTACGAATATATTCGTGATGGAGATCTCGTTGCATATACTATGGAGTTTGTCGGTGGTGGAGACCTTGCCGATAAACTTAATAGCAACGGCAAATTAATGCCGATTAATGAGATTGTTCGATTATTGATCCAGATGTGTGGTGGCGTTCAAGCTATTCATGATGCAGGAATTGTTCACCGTGATTTAAAACCTGAAAATATCCTTTTAACTAGTGATGGACAGGTTAAGATCGCTGACTTCGGAATCGCACGTACTGGACATGGTCCAAAACTTACTGAGCATGGTGGAGTAGTCGGAACTATTCACTATGTAAGTCCTGAGTATATTCTTAACTCACATGTAGATTGGCGCTCAGATATTTATGCTCTTGGAATATTAGCATACGAGATGATTACAGGAGATTCACCATTTCAAGGTGACAGCGTTTACGCAACGATGACTAAGCGTTTAAAATTTGATCCACCGCCACCGAGTTCGATAAGATCAGAATGTCCTAAAGAGCTCGACCATGTAGTCTTAAAAGCTTTAGTTAGAGAGCCTGAAGCTCGTTATCAAGCAGCGCTAGATATGCAGAGAGATCTGCAAATTGTCCCTGCAGTTAGCGATACCAAAGCAACCTCAACTAGTATCTCAGTGCATCAAGATCTTACTAGCTCTAGAGGTGGAGATTCACCAAAAATTACGGGTGGAGACGGTGATGATATTAATCGTAATGAGTTTGTAGCATCACCACATCAACCGGGCTCAGATTACCCTGATCGTAATCACTTGGCTGAGGTTATCGCTCATAGAGGAGCTAGTTCTCATGGTGATAATGATTCAGCACGTGAGTCACGAGATACATCCGAAGCATCAGAGATTGATCGCGGTCTTGTAGATCTTGCAGAGTCTTTCTCAGAGCCGATGATTGAAACAAAACGTATGGAATCAGTTTTAACTCACCGGATGGATCCTGTCGTAGAAAGAAGCCGCAAGGCGGCAATGCGTGGTGGCAGTATTAGTTCTCGGATGGATCAGGAGCGCATTCGTCAATTATCTAGATCTGTTCAACGTCGAAGCCGTCCAGCTTGGTTTGATATCGTACTGGTCATCGGCATGATTGTAATCGGAATCGCTATTGGATTTGTATTTCTTGGGATCTTTATTCCAGATGTTCTGGATAGCTCATTACTAGGGAAGGTGGGACTATGAAGCTGCTAATTGTGGATAGTACAACAGAGGCGCAGGCGCTATGTGCTAAGAGGATTGAATCCTTTAGTCAGAGTGATATGGAGATGCTTGACCTTAAGGTCAAGCTAGTTGGAGAGCGAGATTACGCCGATCGTATTCAAGAGGCCGATGTATTAGTTCTAGGTTCTGGTCTCGGTGAAAGAGCCGTGAGTATCGCACGCCAAGCGATGGCAGCAGTTCCTTGGTTGCATATCGTCATGTTTGTTAGTGAAGAATCCTACGGTGGTGGTGCTTTCAGAGCTGCACATTCAGTAGGAGTGCGTAAGGTATTTCCAGATAATGCAAGTCCGCTAGATTTCCTTCAGGAATTAGTAGCTATTCATGCTGAGTTTAGACGAGAAGGTCGTGCTCGTGAAGGACGGCTGGTAGTAGTTGCTCATGCCAAGGGTGGAGTCGGTGCTACCTCTGTAGCTGCAGCATTAGCCGAAGTGTGCAGTATCTATCATAAGCGTACGATGCTTTGGGATCTCGATGTAGAAACACGCGATCTAAGTAGATCTTTAACCGTTAATGGAATAGAGGCAAAGGTTGTCAGCGCGTGGGTAAATGGAAGCAGAGATATCTCTAGAGAGTCTTTACGCGATGCGTTAATTCCAATTAGTAGTGATGTATCAGTTCTTATGCCACCAGATCGGATGGCTGAGTCCATGGATATGGTGTGTCACACTGATGGAATGAGCATAGTTCAAAGAATCGTTGAATTATCTCGTGTGCTTTTCGATGTCATAATCGTAGATACTGGTGGACGAATGGGCCCAGCAACAGGAGCCTTGTTGCGAGCTGCTGACACTGTGTTGTTTGTAATGGATGACACTGTTCTTGGATTAACAGCTGTAGATCTATATTTAACCTTC
>CAZTER010000145.1:0-5413 GCA_964612045.1 uncultured Bdellovibrionales bacterium | reverse complement strand
GTGGAAAAAATAATCTTTCACTACCTCTCCTCTCTGACACAGATTTTGCAGTAAGCAAAAGCTACGATTCATTCGGCGAAAAGAAGTTTATGGGCCGAAAATATCTAGGCATCTACAGAAATACATTCGTTCTAGACCGTAAAAATAGAGTAATCCAGGTATTTGAGAGTGTAGATCCTAAATCTCATATCGAAGAATTAATGAAGTACCTAAGCGAAAAAAAGAAAAAATAGCGTTACTTCAAGGAGCATTGAGAGCAGAGCATATCAATGCTCAACATCAAGCAATTTAGGTCGATCGATTAAAACTAAGGCTCTATAAATTTACGTTTATTTCTCTAACGTGATTCGATAGTATCAAGCACTTCTTTGCCATTCTCAGGACATTAGAAATTTATGGTTTTAAAAAAATCGAATAAATCTTTAGTTTTCGCATCTTCATTTGCATTATTACTGTCAGTTACTCCGATTTTTGCAGTAGCGCAGGATTCAGATATTCCACAAGACATTAAGGATGAAATAAATCAGTCATTAAGTAACTCTGTAAACGCGATTACTGCATTTACCTCTCAAAATTCGGTTTCTTCAGGCCATTTCTCTTTTGACCTTCCAAATGAAGAGGATTTTGAATTCGATGTTTTTAGAATTCCTTATCAATATACCTTTGGTGAACAGAATGATTCTATTAGACCATTCCTCGCCGCCTCAATTGGAAATATGCGCTTTACTGAAAGTTACCCAGATGAAGAAGGTGGAGAGACAGAAGATTTTTCAAAGGTATCGACTTGGACATTTGGATTAGGTGGCGGCATAGAATGGAAAGCCTTAGAAAAACTTACCATCATTCCTAAAATGAGTTTTGACTATAGTCATTTTAAGAGAAGGTTTGATTTCAATAATCAGTTCAGCCAAGAATATCTAACCCCATACGATCGTGATGTTTTTAATACCAGCGTAGATATTATGACATACTCACCTAGTATTAAGATGGTCTATGATGAGTCATTTGATTGTTTCGATCTTAAACTTTGGACTAAATACGCTCACTTATTTAATCATGGATTTCATTCAAAAAGCTCTTTTCTTGATGTTGATGCCGAAACTGGAATTTTACAAAATTCAGTTGAAGGTACTGCCCCACTCTCTATAACTGCTTTTAATCTTCCTTTATCTCTACGAACATTCCTTGTTCGCACAGATATTTACCACTCTGCTCGTAGAGCTTTAGAGTTAGGATACTTTTATGAGGTCGGAACTGAGTTACTTTTTGATACTAAAGAAACTGGAACCTCAATAAAAGAGTTGGCTATTGGAGTCTCTTATACAGTTGGTGAAGACTTTAGTGGGTATAGTATGACTTTTGGCCTGGATTTCTAACAATCCAGAGAGATTCTAAGTCTAATCCAGATAGCCCTGGTAATAATTAAGCTATCTGGATTAGATTAATTAAACGAAACAAATAAAAACTAGATTAAAGACAAGAAATACTAGAAATACTCCCGCACTAGTCACAATCAAACTGGAAGAGAGGTCCCCGGTTTGAATATAGAAATATACCCCTAATAGACAGGGTATTATAATAGCTGAAATTATCCTTGAAAAAGTTAAGAGCAGATCACACTGGAATACATTAATCCGAGCAGCTTGAGAAGCAGAACTCCTCTCCTTTCGAGATTTTGATAGAATATTACCATACCGAGAATCTTTATACAGGTAACTATTGCGAATCTGTTTACCTCCAAAAACGATAAGAAAAAGATCTATAATGCCAGTAAACTGATTGAATACTTCAAGTAGTTCAAATAATTTTACTGTCAGAAAATTATCTGAGTCTTTCTGATAATCATGCTCTAATTCTTGTGCCTCGATGCTTTGTGTCAATCCTTTTTCATCCAGTATGCTTTGACACTCTAAATTATCCTCAGATTCTTCCAGTATAGCGAAGAGGCCCAGAGTAATCGGGTTATATTCGCTGATATAACCATAACTAGCTAATCCAGAGGCAATCCAATCTTCACTCTCAATTTTTAGAGCGCATTTAAATATACCTGAAGACTTAGTCTCTAATATCCCGTCTGAAATAGAACCTATGGATCTTCTGCTTTTTTCTGATTCCAGATACTATTCCTTCAACTCAAAATACAAATTGTGAGCTATTATAGATATCGAAAGTTAACGAGATATTTTGCTTAAATTTAACATGATAAAAGATATAATACGCGGACTACTTATCCCCTTCCATGCTCTAAAAACTATAGTAACTAATCGAAGATTGGCTGCTCTATCGCTTATTCCTTTATTACTTTCAATCTTTACCTGGGTAGTTATCTGGAGATGGCTTTTTATTCCTGCTCAATCATCGATATCACAAGCAATTACAGATTTTATGCTTGGATTATTAGGTCAGGAGCACATCTCTCAAGTTTATGGGATTGTGCGAGGAACAGTCTGGGTAATAGTAGGATTTTTAATGATCCTTTTGTCTGCAGTAACATTTGCAATTACTACTAACCTTATCTCTCTTCCGATTAATGATTTTATTGCTCAAGCCTCTGAGAAGTTAATAATTTTAAATGACAAACGTAAGGTAAGCGAAGAATGGAGAGACATCCTACCACTTTTACTTATTGATCTTAAAAAATCTCTTATCTCTGCAATCTGTATTACTGTATGTGTAATTCTAGCTTGGGTTCCTATCTTTAATATCTTTGCAGCATTTACTGCTTGGATATTCATGAGCTTTCAATATGTAAGTTATGCTCAAACTCGGCGATTTATAGGATTACGTGAGGGATTTAAGCAGTTATTTAGTATATTTCCGATAACTATTGGCTTCGGATTTATAATCACCCTTGGATATTCAATACCTCTCCTTGGCATATTTGTTCATCCAGTGGCACTAGTAGGCGGAACATATTTATACCGTGAGATCGTCAATAAAAACCTAGCTCAATGAGCTAATCTCACTAAGTTAATTTTATAGCTTTAAAGATCTTATTTTGAGATTAATTTATAAGACTCAAGAGCAAGGTCTCTAGCTGCTCCATGCTCTACTATAGGACCTGGATAATTATTTCCAAGTGAGATGCCAGCTTGATCCAAGATCTCCTTTGGTGCATCAAATGGACGATGAATCCACTTCTTCGGTAATTTTGCTAACTCAGGAACCCATCTACGAACATACTCTCCCTCTGGATCAAACTTTTCTCCCTGTAATGTAGGGTTAAAGACTCTAAAGTATGGAGCTGCATCAGCTCCACATCCAGCTGTCCATTGCCATCCAAGGGTATTACTAGCTAAGTCAGCATCAACCAAAGTATCCCAAAACCATGCCGCACCATCTTGCCAAGGTATTAAGAGGTCCTTAACTAAAAATGAAGCAACTATCATTCGAACTCTATTATGCATCCAACCGATCTTCCATAACTCTCGCATTCCAGCATCAACTATCGGATAACCTGTTTGCCCTTCCTGCCAAGCTTTAAGGAGTTGTTTATCATTCTTCCAAGGAAACTTGTTAAATGCCTCTCTCAACGGTTGATTAGTAGTCTTCGGGTAATGAAAAAGAAGATGATACCCGAACTCTCGCCATACAATCTCTTTTATATATGTTTCAACTCCAGCATTTGGGTCAAATCGGCGAGCTTTAATTGCTGAATAGATCTGATACGGAGAGAGCTCTCCAAACGCAAGATGCGGTGATATTCTTGAAGTACCAACTCGATCCGGTCGATCTCGTCCTTGATCGTAACTCGATATCATTTCATCTAAAAATACGTCTAATGTATTAAAGGCAGCAGATTCACCAACCTTCCAAGATTTATAGAACTGATCATCCCACTTAATCTTAGGAAGAAGATCTAATGAATCAAGAGAATTTCCGATTTGCAACTCTGGAGTATTAATATTTATAGGGCTCGATAAACACTCCCTTTCTTTCAAACTCCTTAAGAGAGATTTCATATATGGTGTGTAAACTAAATATGGTGATTTATCTGCTTTGCAACCATCCCAAGGCTCAGTTAATAGTGAGCCATTAAAGCTCTCTACTGTGATCCCTTTCTGACGCAGGCTATCTTTTAATGCCGTATCACGCTTAATAACCGTAGGTTCATAGCGTCTATTCCAATAAACTGCATCTATCCTGTAACTAGCAATTAACTTATTAAACACATCTGAAGTGGAACCGGAAAATATATAAAGTTTAGAACCGATCTTTTGAAGTGAGGAGTTCAAGCTAGCTAAAGAATGGTGGAGCCACCAGCGAGAAGCTCCTCCTATACCCCAGGGAGCTTCTTAATCTGGAGAGCTTATATATATAGGAATAATATCTATTCCTGCTTCTACTGCCTTTGATAATGCAGGGTTATCACGTAATCGGAGATCTCTTCTAAACCAAACAACGATCGCCATTCTACTTCTATTATAAACTCTTCTGTAAATTTTATCCGTTACTTTATATCTACTAAATATATCAAACTCGGTAAAACTTTCTTCCCTTACTCCTTGGCCACCGATCAAACCATCGTCTTCTAAGATCTTTATCTTTAAGATGCTCGCCGTGTAAATTTGCAGCTAACTCAACTACATCACCAGGGGTCACTGAAAATAACGGCGCAAATAGAAACACACCACTAAGCTCTAAAGAATCTCCACTCTGAGCTAACTCAGCAGATTCAAATAAATCATCATCAGCTTTATATAGATATTCTTCCTTATCAGCTTCAGAATAAGCAACTTCACTTAATTTAATGGCAACTCTTGCTCTAAAATAACGTGCACGCCATTGCAACCCAAGACTCTCTAGCTTATCTAGCTCCTCTATCGCTTTTGAATACAGCTCGAAAGACTCTTCAAGAACAGCAGAAGATTGTTGAGCTGCAACTCTCTCTAAAATTAGTGAAGACACTATCAAACAAACGGCATGCTCAAGTAAGTTACCAGATTCTTGGTATATCTCTCTAGCTCGATCAATCGCTCGAAGAGCCTCTGTAAAGCTACCTTGTGCCAATCTAAGCTGAGCTTCTAAAGAAAGAACTTCTGCCTGAAGCTTTTTTTCTCCTATAGCGCTATTAGATCCAAGATAACGTCCTATATCGTTTAGCAATCGATCAGAGACTGCAAAGAGATCCTTAGATTCAGCTTCAAAAGCTTTATCTTCTCTCATTAAAACCATCTCGATTCGACGCTTCAATCTTAAAATACGAGAACGACCATCTCCTAACTTTATATCAAGCATAGCGGCTTTTCTTAGAGATAGATCCGCTATCTTAAAATTCTGTCTCTGATATTCGATCTCTGCCTTGATACCTAGAACCGATGAGTATCCACGTAAATTTGATAGATCCATCATCTGAGCAGATGCTACTTCACAAAACTTTGAAGCGATCTCTGTTCGGTTAGTAGCTAATAGC
>CAZTER010000144.1:0-5414 GCA_964612045.1 uncultured Bdellovibrionales bacterium | reverse complement strand
AAATACCCTCTAAAATGACCATAAAAGACTCGACTAAGAAAATTCGCGGACGTATATAAGCCGCATGAATTCACTAAAAATTATAGTAGCCGCATCAACACTAAGCCTTGCTATTCCATCGTTGGAAGGTGCAACATTACCTAATGTTCCAGAAAAATCATCAGAAACCTCACCTCCGATTAGCTCATCACCTCAATTAGATAAAGATAATGTCAAAATTCCTCGAACTGATTTAACTAGGGTTTTGAGTTATTACACAATCACAGAGAGATTCTGTCAAAATGAACTTGCAGGAGATGATTACAAAGATCATCCTCTCTTAAAATCACTACAAGAAGTTAAAGAAATCTACCAACAGCTTCAGATAGAACATGACAACACCAAAGGCTATGAGATGTTGGTTAACAAAGTAATGTTTAATGCCTTACAGAGGCTCGCAGAGCAAGCAGATGTTGTAAAGAAAGAGTTTATCTCTGTTAATTATTTCTTAAAGAATGTAAACGCCAATCAGAACAATTCCCAAGATCCATCAGTTCCAGAATGTATTCGTCATGAACTTAAACTTTGCATACAAGATAGCAAAGCCATACCAAAAAAATGGAGCAAACGAGAGTCGTGGGAAGAGGATAAAAAATCTATTCAAAGTAGGCTTAAATTAGCAAATGAACTTCTTTCAACCTTTTCATCTGCAAACAAAGCATTAAAAGATCATAGCAACCTAAAGTTTGATCCAGAAGAAGGTCAGGTACTGCCGAATAAACACATGGAACGAATTAAGCAGATGGTAGAAGAATGTCACATTTTAATTGCAGCTATTACGCATGCTCCAAGTGTAACTGCTCCAGAGATAACGGGATTACAAGACACAACAAAAGAAGCTCCATATCTTCTAGTAAGCGAAGTAGATAAACTTACTAATGATCCTGTATATCAGGAAACTTCATTTAGAAGTGGTCGTGAAGAGAACGGATATAAGACCATATCAAGCGTGCTAAAATACGGAGGCTTTGCGGCTATTGGACTGGGGCTTCTTTACACATTTCTCTCTGTATGGAGTAGAAAAGCTGATGCAGATCTACGAGCTGGGGTTAAAAAACACGGACGAGATCTGACAGAGGATGAGAGAAGACGCATCGGCAGTAAATTCTAGTATCTGTTGTAAAATACTTTATAAATCTAACTGCTAGCTTTTTGTCTTTCTAAAAGCTGTTCCCATCGTGCATAGAGGTCATCTACAGCTCTTTGTGCTATAGAAAGCTCTTCACATCGCCTAATTAACTCATCTTGGTTTCCTGCTATTGCCGGATCTCCAACTGCATCTTCTGCTAAAGTAACTACAGATTCAGCAGTCGCTATCTTTGCTTCTATACCTTCTAGCTCCAAGCGCTCACCATAAGTTATCTTTCCGCTTGAGCCTTTCTTCGGTTCAACCTTATTCTGCTTAGCATCCTTCTTTTTCTCATTAGAACCGGACTCTTCCTTTTGCTCGCGATCTATCTCCCATTGGAGATAAGTCGCATAAACAGCACTACGTCCACCAGCAGAAAGCCCAACAACAGATGTTGAAACACGATCCAAAAGATATCGATCATGAGTCACCAAGAGAACTGCTCCAGGAAAATCCTCAATGCTATTCTCTAAAACCTCTAAAGTTTGAATATCGAGATCATTAGTAGGCTCATCAAGTACGAGAACATCAGCTGGCTCCAACATTAGTTTTGCCAATAATACACGCGCTTGCTCGCCTCCAGACAGATTCTTAACTGGAACTAACAGTTGTTCAGGTCTGAATAAAAATCTTTTTGCCCAAGCTATTGCTGCAATCTCTCTTCCCTGAAAGACAATAGACTTACCCTCTCCACAAAGAGCTTTTTGTAATGTTGCTTCTGGATCCAGCTTTGCTCGAGTTTGGTCAAAATATGCTATGTTTAAGCGGGTAGCTCTCACTACTCTGCCTCGATCAGGAGATTCATCACCTACAAGAATTTTTAACAGCGAGGACTTACCACTACCATTGATACCTACGATTCCTAAACAATGCCCAGGCTCAACAGTAAATGTTAAATCACTAAAAAGAGTTCTATCTCCATAGCTCTTTGACACATCTTCAGATTTAATCAACTCTCTTGTTTTTCTTCCACTATCAGAGAATCCAAGCTTTGCTCTACTTTCTCGAATTTCCATCTTTGATAGCTCATCAACCATTCGTAGAGCTTCATCAGTTCTATGTTTAGATTTAGTTGTTCTGGCTTTAGCTCCAGCTCTAAGCCACTCAACTTCCCTTCTTACTTTATTGGATAAGCTTTCCTGGTAGCTTTGCATCTGCGCCAACAAAGTTCCTCGAGCTTCAATGAATGCGCTATAATTACCATTCCAAGAATAAAATCCACCTTGAAATCTCTTATCGATCTCTACTACTCGAGTAGCAATAGCTTCAATAAAATATCGATCGTGACTAATAACAGCTATCGTTCCACGAAAATTTACTAAAAGCTCTTCAAGCCATTCAATGCCATCAATATCTAGATGATTTGTTGGTTCATCCAACAAAAGAAGTTCTGGGTTCTGAATAAGCCCTTTCGCGATAGATAGTCTCTTCTTCCATCCACCGGATAACTCTTTAACTCTAACTGTCTTATCAGTCAGACCGACCTGGCCCATTGCAATCGCAACCTTGCGATCTACCGTATCTGAACTATGACCTATCTCAGCTGCTAAGATATCGAAAATAGACAATGATTCATCCCAGGTTTCTTGCTGTGGAACATAGCTCACCTTCAATCCACGCCTAGAAGAAACGATACCTTCATCAAGTTCAACTTGCTGTGCCAAAACCTTTAATAGAGTAGACTTACCAGCTCCATTAGGCCCAATAATAGCGACTCTCTCACCTTCGTGAATTGCCAGAGTTAACTCACTAAAAAGTGCTCTATCACCTATAAACTTTGTAATTGCTTGCGCTGAAATTAGTGGAATCATCTTGATTTAAGGGGTTTTTATACTAACAATTCAATATATCAATTAGCCAGATAAAGCTACTCTACGGCAATCACAGGATTATTATGTATAATCATTGCCTTATAAAAAGGTGCCATCTTTACAGTAGCATTTATTGGATGCGGGTCGGTGAATTTCACTTTACAACTTAAGTCTACAAGTTTTTTATAGCGATCTGCCGGACCTATCCATAGCGATCTTTCGGGAACAAACCTAGACCCCTTACATTCCAAATTAAAATCTGAAACAACAACACGCTGACGTCTGCTAGTATCTATATAAAAAGTGGCCATCTCTTGATTGCCATTAAAGGAAGCATAATCAAGAATTGCGATTGCATCAGGATTGCTGATTAAAAAATTATTAATCTCTTGAAATACATCCCTAGCGCCAGATTGTAGACCATAGAAGCCATAGTCTTTATATTTTAATCTTTCAGGATATTGAACTGCTTCGCTTAAACCAACCAAGCTTCTTAAGATTATAAATACAACTGAAACTAATAGAGTACTTTTTAGTAATAATCGATCCTTAACTCTCTCATAAATTACAGAGATACCTATCATTATGATGATTAGATATAAACAACCAATAGGCAACAAGCGAAGATTTGTAACACCAAATGGAGCACACGAAAGAGGTAATAAAATCAACGTTAAAACAATGAATCTAGATTTATTATCTTTTGAAAAACGCCAAATAAGAGTTATTAAACCAGTTATCCAAAACACTACAAACCCCGTCGGAATTAAGGGCATCTCGGGAATAACATGGCGCAATTGTGGTCCATCATTAGAGGTATGTTCCCAAAAAAACCAGAATCTTGCATCTATTCCGTTACTGTAATGAACAAGGAATTTATAAAATAACGTTAAATAGTATTTCCCGGTGATAGTAATTCGAAGAATTGGTTCTAAACTAAAAAAAGGTGCTTTAGGATTGTAAATTTGAAAATAAAGATATGGAGATAAAAAAATAAAGAGAAAAATAGAAGCGAGGATTGAAGTATTTTTGTACTTCCAGTGAATTTTTAAATTAGAAAAAAATCCGATTAAAAATACAATTCCTACCCACATTCGAGCTGGCAAATACGAATAGAACGATAGTGATAAGAAGAAAATGGATATAAGAATAGATTGCTTACTATAATCATCTAAATATTTTAAATAATAATAAATTGCTCCCAGAAGAAATATCACAGCTACAGGGGATTCAAATCCAGTTCGTATATGAAGAAACCAAAATGAAGAAGAGATAGAAATGAAAAAAATGCTCCAGTTTGCACGACTCGTAAACAAACGATTTGATATTCCGATTGACCATAGCAGAGCAAATACAGACAAGCATAAATTTCTAACTCTTACTGCGAATTCATCTACTCCAAAAACTGCAGTAAAAGGAATCTGGAGATAAACAGATAAAGAAAGTTGGTACTGCCCTAATCCTTCAAAAAAAATAGGCCAACTTCTTCCTCTAGAATCCAATCCTGATCTTAAAATATTCCGAGCTTCAATCGCATGAATTGCTTCATCACAGAAAAAATATGGAGGAAACCCTCTTAAGTTTACTAGGGTAAAGCTAAGTATTAGTACTGCTGCTAAAACAGCGACAAAAATAAATAGTTTTTTCAAATTTCTATACTATGGATTTGGGCAGTTATAAACTGAACCACCATTTCTCCCTAGCTCACTATAAAATACTGGAAGATCCGCTAAGGTTGCATATGTCACACCACCTGTATACCTACTACAAGCTGGCTCTCCACAGCTGTAAGGGCTCGGCCGCCAATCACTAATCGCAGATACTGAGAAACTGCTGCTTTGGTTAATTCCCCAAATTCTAGCAAAGAAGAAATTCAGCCTATCCACCCTTAAAACTGACTTAACTGCATTAGCCCAACACCACTTATTACTACCCTCTAAGTCATACCAATTTCGCTCATCAGCTGGGACTGAAAGGCCTGATTTAGGCCCTCCAAAGCAACGAAGGCCACGACGAACGACTAGTTCCATCTTAGCTTGACCAGGACTATCAAATACAGCTGCCGTTGATTTAAAGCCTGCATAGTCATGTCCATAACTCTCATCTAAATAAGTTGGATTCGGCACTGGACCTGCCTCTGGTTCAGGCCAAGTAGGCACTTCCCCCCTCCATCCACTATCCCCTACATCTGGCAACATTCCAGAAGGAGCATTATCATCAAACTTAAATATAGTTTCAAAATTATTTGGTCGTTGAACTGCTGATATCAGAGTGTATAAACCAGTATCTTGCCTGTAACTATCAGTAGAAAGGTCATAATCCGAGTCTCCTGTTTGATAATCTATGTTAGGCGCTGTCGTCATTAGAGACCAAGTTCTTACCTTTGCTAACTTCCAATGAGCTGCCGATATCGGAGTTGGAACAATTGCAATTGG
>CAZTER010000143.1:0-5452 GCA_964612045.1 uncultured Bdellovibrionales bacterium | reverse complement strand
GAGTTTGTTCCGAGGTAAGCATTCACTAATCCCTCATTTGAAATTAGAGGGGTAATTAACTGCTTAACATCATCAGCATTAGTATATTTTAAAGCTAAAATTTTTGTTACTACTGCGGCAGAAGGTTTATCCCCTGATTGCCCTATTCTTAAAGGGATAGTGCTCTGTTTGGCATCTTTTGTTGGGATGATCTTCCAAAGGTTATCTCCAACAGGAACAGAGGTGAACCCTTTTAAAGCTAAAATCGATTCCAATACCCTAAATGCTTCATCTTCACTTACTTTGCCTGGTAAGTAGATAGTTATCTTACCTTTAACATTTTCATCTAAAATGAAATTTCTACCGGTCTTCTTACTAAAGATCCTGATAATAGAAGCGATCTCGGCATTTTTTAAATTTATCTCTGTAGTAGCTGAGCCATCGGCAGGTTGTACGCTTGGAGATTGGGCAAATAGACCTTCTGGTTGAATAACTCCAAAAGATTGGATGGATAGAATCGCTGCGACTAAGAGCGAGGCCACGCTGCTCTTGCTAATGAGCTTTAAGGATCGTTTAAGGAATTTTTTACTACTAGTCATTTACCTAATCTCATAAGAGAACTGTTTATCCTGGGAATTTCGCTCAAGTGTTACAGCGATGTTCCTCTCAGTCTTTAGCTTTTCAAATAGTTGCAGAGCTTGAGATAGATCGGCAAGGGAGTTTCCATTTATACCCTTTAAAATATCTCCGTTCTTAAGACCAAGCTTCTCATAAAGGCTACCACTTTTTACCGCAAACATTCGTAAACCGATAGCCTTTCCATCACGGAAATATGGAACGGCTCTTGCCTGGGTAAGTAGGACAGGGAGATTTTGTAACGCCTGATCGACCTCAGCTTCATCAACAAGGAACTTATCCCCATCAAGTGCTGCGATTCCCCCGGCTGGGACATCGTCCTTTACATCTTCATCGTCGATTGTGAGAAATTCTCTTGCTCCCTCGCGGTCAATCTCTACCCGATCAGCTTTGATAGACACCACTTTGGCATCCTCAAAGATAATGTCTCCAATTCCAAAGACATCTTGGTTTTTCTTCTTTTTATCTTCGATAATAGCGTAAGGAGCCTCTCCGTCAGTGATATATGTTCCGATCAATCCCAATGGCAGTTTTGTGGCAGTTTTGGCTGGGTCTGCAGGTTTGACTGCTGGTGTCGGTATAGAAAGTGCACCGAAAAGGTTTCTTTTTACTATAGGAGCTAGATCGACCTCTTTACTAGGCTCTAAAGAGGTCTGAGAGACTCTTTGTTGAGCCAAAGCAACCTGGTTGGCAAGTTCACCGGTACGTGCTTTGGTTGATAAGGTAGCTATTGTTATCTGATAAACTATCCAGGAAAAGCATCCAAGTATGATTAAATATGAGGTTATTCGTACGATTTTAACAGTACGGTCGATTACTTCGCGGCGCAGCAAACGGGCAATCAAAAGCCCATCCAGCTTGAATATTTCGGTAGTGGAAACCATTTAGTGCAAATTACGTTTTAAATATTATCAATGAATATAAAGTCTGGGGGTCAGACGGGCAAGTCGCTAAAACTTAATTAGGCAATAGAGTCCTTAGTCTAGTTGGAATATTAGCCTTGGAGGGTATGCCAGAGTAAACCCAGAAAGCTCTCCGCTAGGGGATATTCTCAGTAGGGAGTTATTCATCTCAGCCTTTAAGCCATCACACTCGACCCTTAATCCCTTAATTGAGAATGCTGGCAAGGAGAGAGAGACATAATCATCAGTCCGGGTAGCTTTTCTAGCAGTTTCAGCTATTACGGCTGAACTAATCGGACGATCTAGGTAAACGGTAACAAAATGACCCTCTGGATCGCATTCCATATGAGTAGCTAAGATATTTTCTTTAGACTTAGAGTTCTCTCTTGCTGATGTATTTATCTGTTTCGCAACTGGTTTAATTGTAGGAATCTGTTCTGTGGATCTGCTCTCCTGGATAGTTGTCGGAAGGGTTGTCTTAGCAACGGCAGTTGAGCGCTCTTGATCAAGTTTGCTTCGAGCTGCTGCTAAATTAATCTTATTTTTCTCCTCTAAGGAAGGGAAGCGTTCAGCAATAAGTGTTTCTCTCTCTGCCATAGCTTTGAAATTTCGTTGTTTGCCGTAGAAGGATGCTATGGATTCTTGGTGTTCTTTAAGCTTTTCAGTCGCCTCTTGTTGATACTCCCTAGATGCTAGAGTAAATGGCGAATTCGGAAAGCGAGTTGCGAGCTCGTCATATAGACCGAGAGCTTTTTCGAGATTCGTCATGTCTCGACCAATTCCGTTTTGAGAGAGATGTAAAGATCGGGCTGATCGGTATAAGACGTAAGAGGTGTTCTCTGAAGCTGGACGGTTTTTTAATGTATCTTGGTATAAAGTAGCTGCAGTTATAAAATCTCCAGACTCATATACAGAATCAGCAAACTTAACCTCAGCAAATTCAGCATAAGGGCCAAGTGGAAAGTTCGTCATAATTGCTTGAAAGGCCTCTTTCGCATCGCCATAGATGCCCCTCTCAAAGTATCTTTTTCCACGAGCATAAAGCTCTGCCTCTGGAGCGTCCGTAGTGACTACATCAGTTGTAGGAATTTCATTTATAGGAGGCTCTGTGGTTTTAGAGGAGCTACATCCGGAGATAACTAGCAAAGAGCATAGGGTTACGAAGGAATAGATGCGGATGGAATATTGTAATTTTCCTAAATTCATTGGGAGAAGTTACCGTGCTAGTTAACAACTAGCAACCCCAGCAAAAGGCTTTAATCTTACACTGAAGGAAGGGTAGCTTCTCTAAGATCTGGCACTTCACCACCTCGTCTAAGGAGTTCAGATGCATATAATTTTGAGAGAGCTGCTAGCGCTCGGAGTTTTGAAAAAGGCGATATTCCGTCTCCTGCTTGACGAACCTCTTTGCTTGCGGTTCGATTTCCATCCAAGGAGATCGCCTGATAATTATACTGTGCTGTTTTAAGAGAACCATCTTTATCAAATGTGAATGTCCAAGTTGGACCGCCAAGAAGTTGTTGGTCTCTTCCTATATGTGAAGTTATACTTTTTAAAACAGTCTGTCCTTCCATGCATTTTAATTCAACATTATGTTGTTTGCTCTCAACTTTATCTCCAAGCCGATTCCAACCAATTCCAGCTTTCTCCGTAGGCAAAATTTCAATCGGTTGAAGAGCCGCTAATTTTGTAACTAGCTCTCTTGTTTGAGAGTCTATTTTATTAGTGATTTTTGATAATGATAACATAGTTAACCTCAGGAATATCATTTAGACTAAAGATAGGTTCTCTAGATTCTTTCTTCTCTTCTTAGCACTGCTTAAACAGATAGTTTTTTGATCGGATTTGCCACCCTTGATTATTGAAACAACGGGTTTGCCAGATTGTTTAAGTTGCGAAATGTCAGAGACAATTCCATCGAAAAGTTCCTGCTCGGCATTCTTCAATGCTAAATCGCCAGCGGTTTCAACCCTTGGTTTCTTCAGGTTTTCACTTAGAAGAGCTTTAAACTGTTGAATTATATTTTCTCTCTCTGATGGAGTTAGCTCAGCCAGAAGATTAAGACATGACATCAGATCATCTCCACCAACCTCTTCAAGTAAGGTTTTAAATTGGAGCTGAAGTCCGATAAAACTTTTAGAAAACTTCCCGTTATCTTGCGACATAACTATCCTGAACAATCTATAATCACCCTATAATCCGTGAATTAAGTAGTTATGCTCCAATATTTCATTAAGGATAGAATACTTTCATGTAAGATATTAAGTTGATTTAATTCAGATAGTTATGGAATAAAACTCTTCTCTCATGATGGAGTTTAAACTGTTTTAATAGATAACTTATCTACTCTACCTGGATTGTCGAATCACCCGTTTTAGAGCCAATTCCTGCTGAATAGTTCTAAAAATAGACTCAGGATCACATCCGTTCATAGCATATTGTTCGCTTTGCGAAGCATGTGGAACAAAGCGGTCTGCTATACCAAATCTAATAAGAGGACGTTCTGTAACTACTTTATTGTCTGATAGAAGCTCAACAACAGCAGATCCAAAACCACCTTGTAAGGCGTGGTCTTCGACTGTGCAAGTTAGTTGATGGCGAGCAACTTGTGAACAGATCAACTTCTCATCAAGAGGCTTAACAAAGCGAGCATTGATAATAGTAGTTGTTAAACCCAACTCTTCTTTAAGTTTCACCGCAGCTGCAGCTGCATTGGATAGTAATGGTCCAAAAGCTATGATTAAAATATCTTTGCCTTCCGCAACTATTTCGCCCTCTCCAATTGGGAGCTTCTTAAATCCGATCTCTTTTTCAACGCCGAGACCACTTCCTCTTGGAAATCTAATTGCTACTGGTGCGTTATACTCAATAGCAGAGTAAAGCATATGTCTTAACTCTGCTTCATCTTTCGGTGACATGACGATCATGTTTGGAGTTGAACGGAGATAGGAGATATCAAAAACTCCTTGATGAGTTTCTCCATCATTTCCAACGACACCTCCGCGGTCCAGAACGAAAACTACAGGGAGATTTTGGATCGCTACATCATGAACTACTTGGTCATAAGCTCTTTGCAGGAATGTTGAGTAGATAGCAACAACTGGCTTGTAACCTTCACAAGCTAGGCCAGCAGCCATTGTAACAGCATGCTGTTCGCATATACCAACATCGAAGCACTGTTCTGGTAAGTTGGCTTGTAGAGTCTCTAGTCCTGTACCACTTAACATCGCTGCTGTAATTCCAACGATTTTTTTATCTCTGCTAGCAAGTTCTAATAGGGAATCTGCAAAAGCTTTTGTATATGTTACCGGAGTAGGTTTAGTAGGGGTTTGTTGGATGAATTTACCAGCCTTTCTATCGAATGGAGTTACAGCATGCCATTTAATAGGATCTCCCTCTGCCGGAAGATAACCTTTTCCTTTCGTCGTATATGTATGTACGACAACAGGCACATCTTGAGCTTTAGCATTTTCAAACGCGATAAGCAGATCGGATAAATTATGTCCGTCAACTGGTCCAATATAACGAAATCCAAAAGACTCAAACAAAAGAGCAGGACCGGCGAAGAATCCTTGGGTGAGCTCCTCAACCTTATCAATAACTTTATAAACAAGATCTGGAACATACCCTTGCCTATATAAGTTCTTGAATCTATCTCGAGCAACTGTGCTGGTATGGGAAGTTACTGCCTTTGAAAATAACCAACTTAGAGCTCCAACATTTGGAGAGATCGACATTTCGTTGTCGTTCACTACTACAATAAAATTCTTTAATCCGAGATGGCCAGCATGATTCAACGCTTCAAACGCCATTCCTGCAGTAATAGATCCATCACCAATAATCGGGACGACATATCTTTCTGGATCTTCCTTCTGAAGAGCTATACTCATTCCAACAGCAGCTGAGATACTTGTTCCTGCGTGACCGGCACCAAA
>CAZTER010000142.1:0-5457 GCA_964612045.1 uncultured Bdellovibrionales bacterium | reverse complement strand
CAGAGGCTTTAAAACTTTTTGATAAGTATGGCTTGCAAGTAAAGATTGAAGACTTTTCTGCTGGAAAGTTCGCTCTTCAAGCTCTAATTGCAGGGGGAGTAGATCTCTCTCTTTCAGGTGAATTTCCTTTGATCCTAGCGTCTAAATCCGGAAAGAAGATAGAAGTTGTTACTCAGGTCACAGATGCAGAAACCAATGAAATTCGGGTTGTAGTAAATAATACAGCTTTCAATATTACCGACATAGGAAAGAAACAGTTAAAGATTGCTACTTCCTTTGGTGGAGGGCCGCATTTCTATACATATCTACTTTTTAAGCAGCTTGGATTAGAGCTGTCTGACACAGATATTATAAGTCAAAGACCTGAAGATATGCCGGTTTCACTTAAAACTGGAGCTGTTGATGGAGTTATAGTCTTTGAACCATACGCTACAATAGCGGAGAAGATCTCTAATGGAAGATCGATAGAGGTTCCACAGATTAAATATACTCAAAAATATGTACTATCTAAATTAAAAAACGATCACTTAGCTTCTTCCGAAGTACTTCAAATAAAAACCGCTATCTCTCAGGCAGTTCTATTTATTGAACAGAATAAGGAGCAAGCGCAAGAGATCGTAGCAGCTAGGACTCATGTAGATCTAAATGTAATTAGACAGATCTGGGATAAATTTAACTTTGCTACTGAGTACTCTACTGATCTTCAAGAGTTCTGGAGATTGCAACATAACTGGATTTTGGCACAAGATCCTTCATCTAAAGTAACTATTCCAGAGATTTTGAGTAGGTAGAATAAATGAGCCGTTGTGCATCGTATTATTTAATCCCGATCTACTTCGTGCTTTGGGAAACATTAAGCAGAGTCTTTGACATCTCTCCTATACCCGCGCCAAGTAAAATTTTTGAAAGTTGGTTAGCTTGGGGTAGTCAGAATTATTTAAGAGACCTTATTTATAGTCTCTCTAGACTGTATATAGGACTTTTAATTGGAATATTCGGTGGACTTGGATTAGCCATCCTTACTTCATCGCATGGCATTATAGATCGTTTATTGACCCCAATTTTAGATTCAATCCGATATGTTCCTCCCGTTGCAATGATCCCATTTATCATTACATTTTTAGGAATTGGAGAGATATCGAAGATCTTCTCAGTCGCAATATCAAGTACTCTAATTCTCTGGGTGGCTATTCATAGTGGGTTAAAAACATCCGCAAAGCGCTATGAATTACTAGCATTATCCCTAAATTTATCGCCGATTATTCGATGGCGTTATTTAACTCTTCCCTCACTATATCAAGCGATATTTCCAGCTTTAAGAGTTAGCTTAGGTTTTGGTGTTGTTATGATTTATGTCAGTGAACTAAGTGGTGCTTCGTATGGAATTGGGTATCGACTCTCAAATGCTTATTTAGGGTACGATATGCCGATGATGTTTGCTGCTTTTATTAACTTGACCTTAATAGGGTTTATAACAGACTCACTTTTAGTGAGTGGATTTAAACAAATATGCCCATGGAGCTTTGCTAAGAATGATAAGCGCTTGCAGCAGATTAATTAGTTTAAAATCACTATCCTTTTCAGTTGAAGGCAGATCTTTGTTTAAAGATCTCTCACTTTCTTTAGAGAGGGGAGAGATCTTAGTTATTATGGGGCACTCCGGGGTTGGAAAAACTTCTTTGTTATCACTAATCTTCGAGGAGCTTAATTACGTTAATTCTGAGTTAGCTCAGCTACGTAGTTACTATCTAGAACAGGGAGGTAGTTATATTCCCTTTGTTTCAATTGAGAAGAATATAGAGATTGCTCTCTCGCAAGCCGGCTTGCCTAACGATTCTGTCAGTATCGAAAGATTGTGTAGCATTATTGGACTATCAAATAGGAAGAAAAACTATCCAGCACAGTTGTCTGGTGGTGAAAAACAACGCCTTAGTTTAGTGCTGATGATGGCAGCAAATCCTGAGTTAGCTCTCTGCGATGAACCCCTCTCTTCTCTCGATGAGATCGCTAAATTTTCAATACTAGAGATGTTTAGAGGAGTACTTAAGAAAGCTGGCACTGCATGTATCTACGTTACTCACTCAATAGAGGAAGCTATCTTCATTGGAGATCGAGTAGTGGTTATTGATGGTAAAGGAATTAAGGGTGAGCTCTCTTTGTCTTGCTCAAAAGATGGTACCAACAAAGATCGCTGGAGTGATTCTTATAGAGAGTCTTGTCGAGCACTCTCAAATTTACTGCAAACAGAGCTATTAAATCTTGCCGTTTGATATTGCTAGTAAGTGTTGAAAAATAGCTTGAAGGGCTGCATCCTCGGGTGCTCTAGTTATAGCAAGAGTTCCCCAATATAGAGCTTGTTGTATCTCTTCTTGATCGAGCGCAATTTTAAATAGTAATCGAGCCACATCAGGATTGCCTGGGAAAAGCTCTTCAGCTTTTAAGGCATGATCCTTGGCGTCATCAGTCTTACCTTTCTCGTACCTGTTGAGAGCAAAGTTAAGATGAGCCTTTGGACTCAGGGGGGCATCTTTAACTGTAGCGGAGAAGAGGGTCTCGTTATCTCTCCAAACATCTAATCGTGTAAATGTTAGAGTTCCAAGAGTAACGACAACTGGGACTAAACAGAGATATTGATATTTTTTGCTGATGAATCTCTCAAATACCAACACGACCGATAGAATAAACCCAATAGCAGGAAGGTATAAAAGCCTTTCGCCCATTAAGGTTCCGATCGGTGTTAGGAGATTTAATACTGGTAAAAGAGCGATAACTCCAAGAGTAAAGAGAGAAATACAAACTGTTCCTGTTCTGAGGCAGAGCAGTCCTAGTAAGAGCGGTACGAGTGCTAGGATTAAATATGGAAAGCTAAGAAATAGCTCCTGAAACATCAGAGGAGATAAGGAATAGTCCGCGCTTAGAGATACTGGAAATATAGCGATGATTAGGTATTTTCCTAGCAACTGAAGAGATGGAAGTATTCTATCTATTAGGTCGGTGTTTATTAAGGGATTAGCAGCTACTTTTATATCTGGCGGATATCGTACTAGTAGATCTGCTCCCAGCGCTGCATAGCGTAGCGCGATACAGACAAGTAATCCAAGCGCAAGGAAGATAAAATACCGTAATGCAACTTGAGGAGATCTAGATAAAACCAAAACAAGTAGAGGAGTAATAACTATAAAGATACTGCCAGACTCTTTTGATAATACTGATAAGCAGAACAGGAGTGTCGCGATAAGTTCATATACAGAACTTTTCTTTGATAAAGATTTTATAAACAAACAGGTTGATGAGAGAGCAAATAATGCTGTCAGGATCTCGGCTCTTCCAACTACTCCACCAAGTACTTCAGCGTTAAGCGGATGAATAAACCAGATTCCGATGCCAAATATAATACTGATGGATCTATCTATAAATTTAGTGAGCAAACAATAGGCTAGTAAACCTACTAGAAAGTGAAGCAATAGATTTACTAGATGAAAAAGCCCGGAGTTTAATCCAGTAACGGAGCAGTTTAGTAAATAACTTAGAGTCGTGACTGGGCGATACAAAGTGCCTGGACGGTATGGCGAAGAGAAGATCTCTATTGTTCGCTCGATAGATATTACACCATCATTTACTAGTGGATTTTCAACAATCGTTAACTGATCATCATATGTAAAATCAAAGGTAGTTATCTTGAGGTAGGTAAAGGAAAGAACAACTAAGAGGAGAGTTATCCATAAGCAGTGAATATTTTTTACTTCAACCTGTTGCATCATTCTTTAACGAACTTTCCATTAATAACTTTAAATACTCGAACCTCTCTCGGTGCAGATCCTTTCTCTGTCATAGTTATTATGCCAGAGGTCCCAAGATAATTTTTTGTAGATAGAATGCCAAATTGAATAGTATTCTTTAATAGCCCACCCTTTTCGGCAGCTTTTGCGATAAGCATCACGGCATCATAAGCCCAACTTACAAATTGAGGTTGGAGGATCTCCTCGTTGAAGTATGCTTTATATAATGCAGCCATCTCTTTAAATTCGGCTGAATCATTTACTCCTGTCATCGTATGATAAACACCCTCAAATGCTCCAGGTGCTTCAATGATATAGTTATCTACAATAACATCAGATGAAATAATCGGTATGTTGGAGTTTGATTGTTTATATTGCTCAAAAAACGTGACTACATTTAGATCTACAGGAGCATAAATAACATCTGGTTTTAAGGCTAAGGCTCTCTGGATAATAGTTCTGAAATTTACCTCATCAGGATTAGCTGAAAATACATTCAGAATCTTTCCACCTTGAGAGCTAAATCTTCGTTGAAAATATTGAGAGACATACTGAGACCATTCGGTATTTGTGTCGATTACAACAACCTTCTTTGCTCCAAATTTTGTTGCTACAAAATCTGCTGCAGATTCACCACTTGCTGGTGCCCATGGGCCGATACCAAAGATATAATGCCCAAGCTTTTCGATCTCTGGAGAGGAGTCCCACAGTACAATTGAGGGAATTCTGGCTTTTTGTAGATATGGTCCAGCGCTCTTTGCTTCGGTAACAGTAGAGATTAATATAGCATCAACGTGATCTACCTCGTTTAATTTTCTAGCGCCTGTTAATGCCTGAGTTGGCTTATACTGGGTATCTTCGAAGATAATCTTTATAGGTCTGCCATTTACACCACTACCTTTATTTATCTGTGCCGCTGCTAGTTCGATCCCTTTCTGGAATGCAACACCTTGCTCTGCTGCTTCTCCAGTGAGATGGATAAGTCCGCCTATAACTAACTGCTTTGAATCTTCAGCGTGGAGCAATGGCACTAAAGTGCTGATACAAGGGGAGATAGTTATTAGAAAAAAGCTAATGAATTTATAGATATTTTGTGCCATTGGAATACTATCAATTAATGGTTATTAGTGATTGCTGGCTGTTAACGTCCTAGATGATGGTTTTAAAGTTAAAACAGTCAGTCCCCAAGAGACAATTAACTAAATCTTTATGATTTATGTTGCTTGGCGGAGTAAAATGTTAATTTAATTGGTTTCAGTAGTTACTTAAGAGAAAGGGAGCAAAAAAGAAGAATATGTTTAAAAGAATCGCTTTATTTATAGTTACAAATATCCTGGTAATTACAACAATATCAATTGTTATCAACCTCTTAGGAATTAAGCCTTACCTATCACAGAACGGAATAGATTACGGCGCCTTGATGGTATTCTGTTTAATTTGGGGTATGGCCGGCTCTTTAATCTCTCTTGCGATGTCGAGGATGACAGCAAAGTGGATGATGGGAGTTCAGGTAATAGATCCTAAGCAACCTGGTCAGTTTTCCTGGTTAGTAGAGATGGTTACAAACCTATCTCGCTCTGCAAAGTTGCCAGTAGTTCCAGAGATCGGAGTATACGACAGCCCTGATGTAAATGGATTTGCTACTGGACCAAGCCAGAGGAGATCCATCGTGGCACTC
>CAZTER010000141.1:0-5498 GCA_964612045.1 uncultured Bdellovibrionales bacterium | reverse complement strand
TTAGCGTTTGGCCATATTTTTGGTTACAGAATAAGCATGCCAGACAGACTTTAGAACTTGAAGTTAAAACTCGCCATCAGGAAGAGTTAGGAAATGCGGCTTCTCGTGCTGCCTATTCATTAGAGTCATTACAGCTTGTACAGGGCGGACTTCATAAAGCTCTATCTCAGCAGTATGTAGAGCGAGTTCAGGATGTTTGGCAAGCACGAGATGAGCTTCAGATAGCGCAAGCGCGTCAGATGTCTCTACTAGATTATGGCTATTATGCCGTAATTACCTTAGCTGGCTGTGCCTTCTTTAAATTTAGTCCGAGTATCGGAGTGGCGGTTTTTCTCACAGATCAATTACGTCAATTTATGTATGAGTTTTATGTTGCTGGCTCTGAGTATGAAGATCGGGTCATGTCAGCTCGATTAGCTTCTGATCTTAATGCGCTGGATCAAAAACATACAGACACTCGCTCAGATCCATTTCCAAAGAGTTGGGATATAATATTGGAGCCAACAGTATTTGAGATTATCGGTGCAGATCGTGGAATTGTTTTAAATAATGAGATCTTAATTCCTCAAGGAAGCTTAGTTCGTTTAAGTGGTGAAACTGGAGCTGGCAAGACAACCTTTTTAGATTATCTATCACACGGGGCTAGTGGGGTTGGTGGCGAAGTTAAGATTGGTGGAGCTAAGATCGATAATATACAGAGATCTGCTCTAACAGGTTCTTTGGTTAGAGTTAATAGTACGCCATCATTTATCCGTGGTTTCACCATCAGAGATTTTTTAACTTTTGGAAATCACAGAATAGTCTCAGAGGATCAGATCCTCGCAGTTCTGTCTGAGATGCATCTGTTAGAAGATGTGCTCGGATTTAAAGATGGATTGAATTCTATTATTGGCTCTGAATATCGAGGGGTTGATTGTTCCGAGGGGCAGATTCAGCGGCTTGGCTTAGCAAGAGCCTTGTTAATGAAACCAAAGATCCTTCTTCTGGATGAGGCTTTAAATCATCTTGATTCAAAGACTAAGAGCGAGATCTTAGGAGTCATAGCTCGATATAATGCTGAAGGCACTACTGTTATGATGGTAGAACATCAAGAAGACTTAAAGGTATCTCCAAGTGTGCACCTTCATATCTCTAAAGCAGATGATGGAGCTGCTGAAATTAATAGAATCTATCCAAGTTGATTTTTGAAGATATAATCCCTGTTATAGATATATTAGAAAAGGTTTATTCAGTGGAGTTTATCTTTGAAATTTTAGATGACAGTAGCTCCTCAATAGAGGCGCTGAGAAGCTTTTATCAATCTCCTTATATGCAGGCGTTTCCGATATTAGAGGAACGTGAGAGTCTAGATCGATTAGAGAGCTATCTGATCGAAGCTGGAGATGTAAAGGGCAATAGACATTACATAGCTCTCTTGCGATTAGATAATGGAGTTATTGTTGGCGGTACAGTCTTTAACTATCTATCTCAACTTAACTATGGATTAGTAGAGTTTATCGTTATCAGTGAGCAGTATCGGAAGAGGGGACTTAGCTCGTTATTATTGGGATATATTGAAAAGACACTTTCAGCTGAAGCAAAGGGGCATGGATTTACCTTAGTGCAGGGACTTTTTGCAGAGGTTAATAATCCAGGATTAGTTTCAGAAGATAGAGATTCCATCTCTCCTAAAGATCGAGTTAGGATCTTTAATTCTCTTGGGTTTAAGAGAGTGAATTTTAACTACTATCAACCATCGCTTCATTCAGACGGCGATGTTTTGGATTGTTTACTACTGCTCTTTAAGTCTACAGTTGGTGACATTAAAAACCTTAGAAGTGATCTATTGTTATCAGTCTTAGGGGATTATTTTGCTTTTGCCTTTGGTAAGTCACGGCTATCTGAGATAGAAGCCCTAGATAAAATGAAGACACAGATTAAGAGTCAAGCTTGCGTAGAGCTTATTTCATTAATTTAAGATTACCAATCTTAGCTAACGGGCTAGTTATCTTTTACTGATATAATTGACAGCTTCACTCGCATTGTCTGTTATAAGTGGGAGTGCAACCTCGTCCTTGTCCATATATCCGAGATGCTCTACATCACCTTTTCTTCTGCGAGCACCTTCTTGAGTTGCTAGATTATCGAGGAAGGAGATAAAGCCACTCCAGAAAGCCTTATCAACTAGAGAGAACTTATAATCGTCTGAGATCTTATGGCACATCTTTAAATTCCATAGTTCGCAGAGAAGATCTAAGGTTCTTATTCCACCTGGAAATACAATGGCTCCGCTAGAGCCGTTCAACGAGGCAGTTCTCTGTGTAAATCCGTAATCTACGGAATGGCTTGTTCCTTTAGTTAATAAAGTACTTGGCATACGATCAAGATCATTTAGGTCGAACTGTGTGACAATTGAGTGATACTTTCCGATGGTATCTGCAACCTGACCAGGAAAGCCAAGGGGAGCACCGATAATTATATTTTGATTTAATGCCTTTAGTGCATAACCAACTCTAGCAGCTATATCTAAATTAGGGTCCTGAGTATGGGAGAAAGAAGCAGGTTCTCCTCCCACAATTAATGCTGTTGAACTGCGGTCGATCGATCGCATGTTCTTAAGTACTTCGACATAATCCTTCGCGCTTCTGAATACCATTCGAGGATCCATGATTACTGAGGAGCTTTGAGAATGTGCCTCATCAAACAAACCTCCTAAGATCGCCATAGCGAGCTCTTCATTTTGATCCATTGGCTCTTCTTTTTGGGCGACTAGAGCTCGACTTCTTAATCTCTCAAGGCGATTTTTGCCCTTTTCTAGGACAAATTCAGTTGCCTCTTTTTCGTCTGTAAAGAATTTTACGTACTCTGGAAGGTCGGCCATATAGCCACGTTTAACAGGGCCATTCGGATCGTGTCTTAGCCAATGCTCGAGTGGTTTGTACATGTCACCAACAAAGGCAACTGGATAAATCTCTCCAGTGCGAGCAAGTTCATTTGCAAACGTCACACATTCAAAAGCTTCGTCCAAGGTTCCCATTCCGCCTGGAGTAATCACTGCGCCAGCAGTCTTTCGCACTAATCCGCACTTTCTAGGGAAGAAATACTTTAGCTTGATCTGATGAGTCATGTGAGGATTTGGTTCTTCCTCATGTTTTAACTTTATGCAGATTCCAACTACTGTGCCTCCAGCATTCGCAGCACCTTCAGAGGCTGCTGCCATGGAGCCTGGTCCTCCACCGGTAAAGCAGCTGACATCTCTTTGTGCTAATAGATTTCCAACAGCAGAGGTTAGTCGCCAGTCTTCGTTTAGTTCTCCTGTCGTTAGATGATTTTTCTGAAGTCGAGCAGCACCACAGACAAAAATTCCTGGTGGAACGTGTGCTAGCCATCTTTCTAGAGCATAGAACTCACTCGTCACTTCAAGTATACTTCGCATATCAAGCGAACCCTGAAGTAAGGGATCGATTCCTCCAGTAAGCTGCTCGGCAAGTAGTCTTAATCTTCCGTGATCTGTATCTCCGAGCTTAACGTCTGTTGAGATTGGATCTGTTGAGGAGCCCGGAGTTGGAGAAACCGTCATAGATTGGCCTAAATATATTCAACTACGGTTAAGAATTGTCTCGGTTAACGAGATCTTAGTCAAACTTGATAAGCCAAGGATATTTCAGTTAATTTTAGATATAAAACTCTTTAAATCCAAATAGTTAGAGCTAGATGAAGTTGAGAGCTTTTTATCTCCGGAAGGGGAGTGAAACTCTAGCGGTAGTTTTGGCTCTATTCCTAGTGTTTCTTGTACTACCTCTGAAAACTTAATCGGATGTGCAGTTCCTAATATTACACCAGGATATCTGTCGGCAGAGCTCTCTTCAAACTGCTTTAATCCAAGATAGCCTACGGCTGTATGTGGATCGCTAATGTACTCATAGCGGGCATAGATCTCTCGCATAGCACTGCGAGTTTGATCATCGCTAAATGTACTACCAAAGATCTCTTCTCTTATGAGGTTTAAATCAGATCCAAATAGATCCAAAATTCTTTCAAAGTTACTTGGATTTCCTACATCCATAGCATTTGAGATCGTTTGAATCGATGGGCGGGGGAGGAACTCTCCGATCTTTAGATATGTTGGAACAATATCATTTGCATTAGTTGATGCTATTAATCTTCGAATGTTTAACCCCATGCGGTGTGCCAATATTCCTGCTGTTAAATTTCCGAAGTTCCCACTAGGAATAGAAAAGACTAAGGGAAGGGGAGAGTTTAATTCTTTGGCGGCTAGGAAATAATACACTGATTGTGGAACTAGTCGTGAAATATTAATTGAGTTGGCAGAAGCTAGGTGAAATTTCGAACGTAAATCTTGATCTGAAAACGCTTGCTTAACCAATCTTTGGCAATCGTCAAATGTTCCATCGATCTCTATAGCGGAGATATTTCCACCTAGATTTGCAAACTGACTTTCTTGAAACTGAGAGACCTTTCCTGATGGATAAAGAACAACGACCTGAATGCCGTCAATTCCATAAAATCCATTTGCTACTGCGCCACCAGTATCCCCGGATGTTGCGACTAGAACGACTACTTTCTTCTTGGTGTCAGTAAGAAATTTGGCTGTTAATCTAGCCATAAATCTTGCGCCAAAATCCTTAAAAGCCAAGGTTGGCCCATGAAATAACTCTAATATAGAGCGGGTTTCATCTAATCGGTGCAATGGAACTGGGAAATTAAATGCAGATAAAACTACATCCTCTAGATCTTGTGGTGAGAGATCCTCCGCAAAGAAATTATTGGCGATCCGAAGTGCGATCTCTTGCGTACTTTTATCACTAAGCTTTGATAGAAACTCTTGCTCTAAAGTAGGGATTGTTTCAGGGAGATATAGTCCACCATCTGGTGCTAATCCATTGAGAACTGCCTCTTTGGCTGTTACGCGGATGCTTTTATCTCTTGTGCTATAAAACTTCATAGGCCGATCCTTGAGAGAAGTTCCTGAGGAGTACGGCAACCTCGATGTATTTCAAATGGAACCGTTACATGAGCGAGCTGCTGGTAAGCGTTGCGACGTGCTGCGATCAACCTAGGAAAAGCCTCTACTATTTGATCATGAATTGATTGCGAGTTATCCACTGTGAATGAATCGCCCCATATAATAGGTTTAGGATCGCTGAAATAAGTATCAATAACCTGATCAATCTGTTTCTCTTCAAAAGAGAGATAGATCACCTTAAATTTTTCTTTAAGTTGAAGTAGGAGAGATTGCTCTAGGTGAACTACGCTGCCTGATGTATCCATGACAATACTGTCACTCTCTTGAGCAACAGAGAGTCCGTACTTTATGCTCTCTTGCTCCCAGCATAGATATTTGTTGGCACGTTCTGGATAGTCAGGAGAATTAGGCAATCCTAGCCATGCTGAAAGAGCTAGGGTGTCGGAGTATGAGTTACATCCGATCTCTTCTCCTAACTTTTTCCTGATAAACTTATCAGAGCTAATAAGGGTGGCATGGAGATGGATAGCAA
>CAZTER010000140.1:0-5511 GCA_964612045.1 uncultured Bdellovibrionales bacterium | reverse complement strand
GGAGGAGTTAGAGACTACAACTGATAATTCGACATTGGGGTGCGTATATAAGAGTCTGAGTAACTCTCCTCCTACATAACCAGCTCCACCAACAACTCCAACTGCGATCTTGTTATCTATAGTCATAATAGAGAGATTGATATCATGTAAGAGTAGTTGAATGCACTACTTTACAGAGACTTCAGGCTTAGCTTGCAGCGATGCTTTTCGGCCAAAGCTATCAGTTAAAGAAACAACTATCGGAAGATCTTCGAATTTATCGCTAGGTAATGGGATATATTCACCAACGTAATGTCTATCATTTGTTTCAACCATAGGAATATTTACTACTTTATCTCCCAAGGAAAAGGATCCTTTCTTTCCAGAGGATCCTATCGCCATTACGATTAAAGATTCACCACTCTTAATTTCACCGAAAACAGCAGAGTGCGCTACGGCTCCTATAGCTGGAGGAACTGACTTAACAACCTCAGGACGATTATCGACTCTTAATGGCTCAATGACTTTACGCGTTAATCTTTGTGCTAATTGAACGGCGATATCATTATCTAAACCACGAATCGGCTCTAATACTATCGAGGAAAATCCTGTTGGAATTTTTGTTATACCTCTAGAATCAGAATCCTCAATTTTCGCAGAGTACAAAACTTTATTATCTCGAGCAGAGACAATCTCAATTTCAAAACCAACCGTAGTTACAGACTGAATTGCATAATAGGAACGAGACCAATGCGTTACTTTGCCTCGTAAAACTGCATCACAATCTAAAAACTTAGAACAGATCTCACTAGCAGGTGTGGAAAATATCTTAGGATAAATAAAATCAACATTTTGATCAGCAAAACCAGCGTGCTGCAATTTAGCGTTGACTACCCATGGAGCAAGCATATCAATAGCAGTGTTATCCAACTCAGATTGAATAAATTTTCTCACGAGAGAGCGAGGCTTTTCTCCTAAATCTTGTGAAACAACACTGACATGATCAATCAGCAAACCACTATCAACATCAGTGAATTCGCCTTGATCGTTGACCTCTGCAAATGGAAGCACCGCAATTCTCAAAGGCTCCATTACATTATAATTCAACTTAGACTCAAATTTGACTGAACAACCTGCCAAGAAAAAGAGAGAAAGTAATAAGAAGAGCGGGGATCTCATTTACTTCTCCTTAACAAGGTTGGCTTTAACAAAACGCCATCTCCTCGAACAGGAACGACTGCGACTACACTCCCTTTTGATGAAGCTAGAGTAACCTTCTCTTTTCGCATCTTAGGAATAACTGATCTAATTCTCATATATGGACCAAGCTCAGATTCGGCTCCATATATCCGCAACTCACGAAGCCCACCTTCTTCGACACATTTAAGATCTAAATCAATCTGATCAGAAGCAAGGATAATCTTACCAAGTTTCATCTGACTACAGACCGGCACTACTTTTCTATCAACTTCAAATCTTGCGCCATCTCCTATCGGAGTTTTTAAGGTAAATATTAACTTAGATAGATTTAGATCAAGACTTCTAAAAATTGAACAGTATCGCCCCTTACTAATCTCTCTTAAATTTACTGGACCACTTGCCAAGCCTAACGTTACCTCACCCGCACCATCACTTGAGATACAAACTTGTTCTAACTCTCCTGGTAAAGTCTTAAAATCGGGCGTTGTTAGTTTATATACGGTTAACGGAGCAGGATCATAGGTAGGTTCTGGCAATTTCTCTCCTATACGCTTTGCAAAAACTGTTGCCATCCTGGAAAAGCTTTCGTCGCCTTTTAAATTATAAGAAGTAGAGATTAATGCCTGAGCTGCTAGCCCACTATTAAATAATAAACCACCACGTTCTACTTCATAGTGATTTACAACTAGTAATTCTTGATTATTCTTGTCACGCAAAACTAAGTCACCAGTGATATTGTTCACATATCCTGCAAGAAAATTAGCTCGTGAGACCGATGATATGGAAAGGGAGAAAAATGACTCCGCACCAAGCTCTCGCAACTTATCTCGACCAGAGAGACATTCAGTATCAGAACAGACTCGCTGAACAACACCATCATCTATTAGAGCAAACCCTTTAGATGCAATCTCATTGCGCATTAATTTTTGTAATAACGCGATCCTTTCTCGGCTAGAATCATTCTCAATCTTTACCGGCAAAAAGGCAGCGATTCTAGAGATCTTATCTTTTGAGCCCTCAGCCAGGCGACCAGAAGTAAAAGTTACTGTACATCCTGAAAGGAGAACTAGAAGTGACAACATGTAGAAGATAGATCTTAACATAGATTAGTTATCCCTTACCGTTCTATCCTTCGGCGCTCGCCTTAAGCTCTACTATCACATTAACCGGATCCTTCTTTCCGTTAATGCCATATACTTTTACCGGATAAGAGCCAACTCCATGGAAACAAAGTGCAGTAAAATCGCTTGGAACTATGGGAACAACAGACCTAAGGACTCCATCTCCTGCTGCTTCGACATTATCATTGGAACAGTGAACCTCTTGTTTACCGAAATCTACTTCAAAAGTTACTAAGTTATTTCTGGATTTATTTAGGATAAAAACCATTAATTCCTCAGAGGTAAGAGATAAGTGACGTGGTTGAACATCGTTATCACTAACTAAGATTACATTTCCTAAAGATTTAAGATCTGCGGCGAAGGCAACAGCCGGCGATACAAAGAACAATAGGAGGGAGATAAATAGAGGTTTCAACATAATAATTATATCCAATCCTAATCCGATCTTTCACACTTTTAAAGGCAGGATTATAACTAATAGATAAACAATCAATAAGACTAAACAATCTAAAGAAAAATGATTAGGTGTCAGAATATATCTCGTAGTTTTAGAACCTATAAGAAGGAGCCAGGTGTTGTTGGTTCTATAAAATCGTTTCTAAATCGAAAATACACGATCAAAGATGCGGTTAAAGATCTAAATCTGGAGATTCAGCAGGGAGAGATCGTAGGTCTTCTTGGTCCAAACGGTGCTGGTAAGACAACAATAATGAAGATGCTAAGTGGAATCATAGTTCCAACTAGTGGTCAGCTCACTGTCTCTGGAGAAGTTCCCTTCAATCGCTCAATCAGATTTAGAAAAAATATCGCTCTAGTAATGGGACAAAAAGGTCAGCTAGCCTGGGATCTACCAGCAATAGATACATTACAACTACTTAGACGATACTACGATGTATCTGACGCAGAGTTCTCAGAACGTTTAGAGCTATTATCGAATGTTTTAAGTGTAAAAAATCTTCTAGGAGTTCATGTAAGAAAGCTATCACTTGGAGAGAGGATGAAGATGGAGGTTCTAGCATCCCTTCTTCATAAGCCTACTATGCTTTTTCTTGATGAACCTACCATCGGACTGGATCTGATTGCACAACAAGCAATCCGTGAATTCTTACTCGAATATCATAAGATCTTTAAGCCAACTATTATTCTAACCTCACATTATATGGCCGATGTTGAAGCGCTATGCGAAAGAATCGTGCTTATTGTTGAGGGTAAGATTCGATTTGATGGATCTAAAGATGAATTCGAGAGATCTCTTGGTAGCGATAAATTGTTTTCGTTTAACTTTGAATCGCCAGTGGCAAAAGATCATCCTGCCTTAAGAGACCTAACCGTAGAATGGAAAGAAGAGGGAATTAGTGCTGATATATTTATCCCTCAAGATCAGTTTAGATCTGTTATCTCTCAGATATTAACGCAACTTCCAGTGCAGGATATTCAGAGTGAAAAAGCCCCCATTGAGCGTGTTTTAAAACAGATCCTAACTTCTTAAGAAATAATATGGAGAGCACTTCAGAGATAAAGAATGAGGTAGGACGATGGCTTGGTACCATGAAATTATCGTGGTCAACCATTCTTACATATCGCATGAACCTTGCTCTTATGATCGTTGCACCACCGACGATCTTTCTCTTTATAAAATTAAATCTCTGGTCATCGATACTACCACGGAATGGACAAACAACCCTTCTTGGTTATACGAACGCATCGATGATGGCCTATCAAGGCTGGGTGCTTCTTGTAACGTTAGCAACTCAGGCTATGACATCACATAGAATTGGAGATGACATTAGATTAGGACGCATAACTGCATCTCTTCTCTATCCTTTTGATTTCTGGAGGTCGCACGCCTCTCATTTCTTAGCTCTTCAGGGAGTTATGTTTATAATCTCATCCTGTGGATTTTTAATTCTTTGGTCATTTGGTGTTGTTCAACCTATCCCATTACATAATTTGGCTCTTGGTATTGTAATCTCTCTTCTTGCCTCTACATTTTGGTTCTGCATGAACTTTACAATTGGAATTGCAGCCTTTTGGTTGGAAGAGATCTGGATGTTTCGAGCGATGATAAGCTTAATAGGTTATGTCGCTTCAGGATCTATCGTACCACTAACATTTTTTCCGGAACTAGCGCGGGAGATTATTTACCTATCTCCATTTCCACTTCTCTCTTTTCTTCCTGTAGAAGCCATGCTTGGAAGACTTGAGAATGTCGGAAGTGCAATTCTGCTTGGAGTATGTTGGACAGTTCTAATGGCACTTGCAGGTGCGTTTCTTTGGAAACGAGGCATTAAGCTTTATACGGCAGCGGGTCTTTAATCTATGTTCAAGTCTCTATGCCAGCTACTCTATAAACCGATTATTTACCTTAGGATCTATCTAGCAGCTATCGCCTGCGGAGTATCAGAGGCAACTACTTATCGTATTCCTCTAGCATTAATGATTGTTGTTGAGTTCCTCAGCTCACTCTGCACCTTAGCCGCTGTCTATGTATTATTTTATCACCTAGATAGTATTGGTCCATGGAGCAAGGAGTATTTTCTTTTCTTTACCTGCTTTGCTTTGGTTATCGACCAACTACACCTCGCACTTTTTGCCGATGGATTTTGGGTCTTCTCAGAGATGATCAGATTGAGAACATTAGATTACATCCTAATTAGGCCTGTATCTTCAATATTTGCAGCCATATTTACACATGTTCGTCCATTTATGGTGGTTGGAATGATCCTACCAACACCTCTCTTAATCTATTACGGCATGAGTATTAACTTACCCCTAATCTCATGGCTCCTATTGCCCATACTTTTATTACTAGGACTTGGATTACTAATAGGTATTGAGATGCTTTTAATGTGTGCCAATTTCTGGGCTGTTGATGGATATGGTTTAAACTATTGCCGTTTACAGCTTCAAGCGATCACTCGTTGGCCAGACTTTATATATCAAGGCGCGGCAAGAAAATTATTAACGGTGGTAGTGCCGTTACTTGTTGTTGTTAACTCGCCAGTTAATTTCTTAACCTCTCCAGATGAGTGGATGCTAATACTACCATTATTCATAGCTTTAATTTTAGTCTGGACGATTGTAACAATCCTTTGGAAAGTTTCATTGAGGCGGTACGAATAGAGGCCTTTCGATCCATCGATGAGCTCCCTTCAACGAGCTCCCATCGATAAACTCAGGGTAAATAAAATTGTGTCCTGATAGTTCAGTT
>CAZTER010000139.1:0-5515 GCA_964612045.1 uncultured Bdellovibrionales bacterium | reverse complement strand
GATCGGAGTAGAGTTTAAAGATGAGGCAGCAGATCTTCTCATAAAAGTTGTCGGTGGTGATGGCAGGCAACTTTTAAATTTAATAGAGATGCTTGCAACGAATAATCCAGGTATTCAGACCTTCGAACTAGAGCAGATTAAGGATAATCTAAGAGATGCTAATTTTTTAATATACGATCGTAGTGGTGATGAGCATTATGGGATGGCCTCAGCTTTCATTAAAAGTTTGAGAGGATCTGATCCAGAGGGGGCTTTATACTGGGCCTTCAGAATGATTGAAGCAGGAGAGGATCCTCGTTTTATCGTTAGGCGTATGATTATCTTTGCTAGTGAAGATATAGGAAATGCAGATCCTCGAGCGCTCGAACTTGCTGTAGCTACTGCTGATGCATTTGAGAGGATTGGACTACCTGAAGGGAGGATTCCAATTGCTCAGTGTATTACATATTTAGCTGGCTCTCCAAAGTCGAATAGAAGTTATGAAGCTATGCACTGTGCTCTTCGTGCAGTGAAAGATTATCCACATGAGCCGGTTCCAAATCATATTCAAAATGCCCCTACAGAGCTGATGAAATCTATAGGAAAGGGGAAAGAGTACATTTATCCACATGATCAACCTGGAGCTATAACTCCAGGGGTAAACTTCTTACCAGCTCCTCTTACTTCAGCTGTTTGGTATCACCCAAGTGATCGCGGAATCGAGAAAAGAATCAGTGATTATCTGGCAAGTGCTAGAAGCAAAAAGAGAAAAAGCTAACAAGGATTAACTCTTCTCTCCATCTAAACTACCAAGCAGCGCATCAAGCTTATGTAGGCCGACACTCTTTTCATAAATATCAGCTATATCAAATAATCTTTTAGCAAGAGAGGTGTCTATTACTTTATTAAATCCAAAGCGACTAGTAATGATAAGTCGATACATGATTCCTTCTCGTTTCATCTGTTTGCCGACATCTATTCTGTGATCCATTACTTTACTGCGATACCATGTAATGGATCCTTTACCTTCAACTCTCTTGTCCCAAGCTTCAGACAATCCATTATTTGCAATATCTTCTAACTCGCGCAGTATCTCCTTAGATAATTTCTCAAATTCACTGAACTTTTCACGGTAGTAACCAGCGAGCTGACGTCCAACTTCCATGAACAAAGAGAAAGCAGGTTGACCAGAGGTTAAAACCTCTCCTTTTTTGCTACTTGTTTGAGATAAGGCACCTCGACGATTTGGCTCTGTGAGATCTCGCGCATCCCATGATGTTTCACGTAACTCAACAGTAAATACAGGATCAGCTAATGGAGTTAATACATATCCTCCACCATGGAACTGGGCACCAACTCTTAAAGAGCATCTTAAAACTAGTAGCCCAGCAGGGATCTCACGAACTAAGATATGTTCAAGATATTCGATCGGTTTAGGATATTTTCTTCTAGGATCGTGGGCATGACCATATTCCTTCCACTTTCCCGGATCGCCGCTAGTCAGTGACGATCTGATCTTCTGAAATAGAGTGGTGGCAGCATCAACAACTTGTTGAGAGCTATCCTGTTTCTCGCTCATATCCAAACCTTGCGTCAAAACCTGGTAGACCAAAACGGATCCTACCCTTCATCGAACTAATCATTAAATCGATGGCTGATGCTTCAGGTTATTTTTATAAGCAGTTGATTCGACTATTAAGATTAAAATCCAATGGAAATTGTTACTGGGCCATCATTCTCTAGTAAAACCTGCATGTTAGCTCCGAAAACTCCTCCAGCGACTATTCCCAACGGAAATTGAGCAGCTATTTTAAGAGTCTCTTCGAATAGTGGACGGGCGATATCTGGATGAGCGGCTTCAAAGAATTCCGGTCGTCTTCCCCTGGAAGTATCTGCGAACAGCGTAAACTGTGGAACTAGCATCAAGTCACCCTTGATATCCAAGAGGGAGTTATGAAAACGACCTCGTTCATCAGGAAAGATGCGCAAGTTAATAATCTTACTAAGGATTGGTTCTATAACTGCTGATGTATCCCCATGGCCAAAGCCTATTAGTGCCATTATTCCAGGACCAATTGTTGAGTGTTTTTCACCATCTATTGATACTGAACTGTGTTTTACCCTTTGAATTATAGTTCGCATCACCCCAGTTTGTTTGAGATATGGTATTATTTCAAGGGTGTTTGAGTGATCGCATCGGATACTCTATATTCTTTCTCCTGACTTATTATGCTCAAAGAGAATTCTCGCCTTATCTCCCGCCTCGAAAGAATCGGGGATGTGCTGATAATCATATCATCTTTTTTTCTGGCCTATCATGGCCGTGGCACAATTATACAATTTGTACGTGAGCGTGGATGGAAGATTCCATTTGAGGGTGACGTCTTAGCTCCACTTAGTTCATATGCGATTGTTCTTGTGACAGCGCTAATTGGATATTCATTGATGTTATCAGCTATGGGTGCATACAGTAGTATGCGACTAAGCTCTCCATTGCGATTAATTAAGGTTGCATTTCTCTCTTCATTAGTAGTTTTTTTTCTATTAGCGGCAACTCTTTTCCTTCTTAAATTAGATCTTAGTAGAAGCTTTATCTTGATATTTACTGTTTCTGCCATGCTTGGATTGGCATGTGAGAGGTACTTAGTTTTGCATATCCTCCGGTTTTGGCGTCGGAGAGGGATGAATTTTCGTAATGTCCTTATTGTTGGAACAGGAGAGCAGGCACAGAAGTTAGCTGGTTCTATCGCTAATCAACCTGAGCTTGGTTTATTGGTAAGGGCTTTTGTCGATTTGAAAGGGATTACATCTGCAGATCAATATAATTTCCGACAGGGTCTAAGAGCAGTTGGTTTTGAATCTGTAGTACGGATGCTGAATGGTGGAAATGCTTTAAAACGTGCGTTAACTGATTATGCAATAGACGAGGTTATTTTTACTGATGTTGTTGAGGTAATGTCAGAAGTTGAAGACCTTGTTATTTCATGTTCCGATCAAGGAATTAGAGCTACGCTTGCAGCAGATCTCTTCAGTATTGGTCTCGTTAAGTCAGGAATAAGTTATTTTGGTGATACTCCTTTAATTCATTTCCAGACACCTCCTGGAGATCGATGGGAGTTATCAGTAAAGCGAGCAATCGATTTTATAGGCGCTTCAATGCTCCTACTTGCTTTGTCTCCACTTCTTATAGCGGTAGCAATCGGTGTTAAGAGATCATCACCAGGGCCAGTTATTTTCAGACAGAAAAGGATCGGTTTAAACGGAAGAATATTCGAGATTTATAAATTTAGATCAATGGTATTGCATGATGAGAGTGTCGTAGAAGCTCTTAGAGATCTTAATGAAATGGAGGGGCCAGCCTTTAAGATTACAAATGATCCACGAATTACTAATTTTGGTCGGTTAATGAGACGATTTAGTTTGGATGAATTTCCTCAGTTGTGGAACGTTGTCAGAGGAGAGATGTCTCTAGTTGGCCCTAGACCACCATTGTTAAATGAAGTTAGCAGATATGGACGCCGAGATAGAAGAAGATTCTCCATGCGTCCTGGATTAACCTGTACCTGGCAGGTGAGTGGAAGAAATAATATCTCAAGCTTTGAAGAGTGGTTAAAACTAGATCTCGATTATATTGATAACTGGTCTCTCAGTAGGGATCTTTGGTTACTGGCTAAAACAGTGCCAGCAGTTTTACTAGGAAACGGAGCTAAATAAGGCACTCTTCCTTTGTTCCTGTTTATTGGTTATTCAGATAGCTAGTTCAACATAAAGTAAAGGATTACAATATCTTTTGATCCATGATTGGTATTTGAATGATTAATGTATGTTGGACTGGTGGTGACAGCTATGGTCTCCTCAGATGTTTTTAGGCGTTTTGGCGATACTCTGGCTTTGTGCTATGAGCCGCTTATCTCTAAATGATTTATTGTTAAATGGAATCTATGAGCTCGACGAACCTTTTGAACGAGTATCACCGATCGGTAGAGCAGAATATCTTACGAAAATCCTCTGAGGTAATCGAACGGAGGAAAAATAATCCACCTGTCCCTGCACAAGCCTCGTGGCTTTTTTGGCTAACTGATTTTTGTGAAGAGGCTTTCAAGTTAGAAAAGGGGAGCGTTGATCTCAGTATAATAGATCGGAAAAAACTTGGTGCTGATATAGCAATTCGAGTTCCGTCGCTTTTAAAAGCTAAACCAACACCTAAATATATTGCTGAGGATGTCCCAACCTTTAAAGTGGCGTTGCAACCTCTAATAGATCAAGGGATCGTTTCCAAGATTGAACAGAAGGGAATTTATCTTAATTTGTTGTTAACAGACAAAGCACTATTCTCTGAGTTGTCGCGGTCATTAACACTGAAAGATCGATATTGTGAGTCAGATCTCTTAAGCGATCGTTGTTATGCGGTAGATTATTCAAGTCCAAATGCCGCTAAGCATTTACATGCTGGACATATAAGAGGAACGATAATTGGACATGTTTTATCTAACTTATATGAAAGCGCAGGTGCACGTGTATTTCGCTTAAATTATGTGAACGAGTGGGGTGGTTTTGGTGAAATTCTAGAGGGATATTCAAGATGGAGCTCTTTAGCTGACAATAAGTTGAAGGGTAATGATCTTCTCTTCTTCGTATATTCAACCTACAGAAATGCAGAGAAAGCTGCCGGTGATTCCAGTGTCTGGAAGACTTTATATAGTGATTCTTCCTCTGCTTTGTCAGGCGCATTTCCAAACATCGCCGACCATACCCACTTTAAGAGCGAATTTGAGAGATTTAAAGCTGCTGCTCGTGAGAGGTTTTCTCGCCTTGAAAACGGATTAGATCCAGAAGTCTCACAATGGAAAGAGATGGTAGCGTGGAGCTTGCAGGATTTTAATCGGTTCTATGATCTATTAGACATTCATCAAGATTTTGTTTTTGGAGAGAGTTTTTACGTCACCCCTGGAAGAAAGTTAGTTGAGAGAGGGTTAAAAGAGGGAACTGTCCAACATTTTACTGCTGACCACGTGGCTGCAGTAATTGCAGAGATCGATCGGGCAGAGGCAAGAGAAGAGATCTCTTCCGAGGAGAGCGCAAGGTTTAAACAAGAAGCACAGGATGATCTTGGTGGCTATGTAGTTAAGATAGCTCCATTTAAGAGGATTGTTGTGCAGCGTGGTGATGGCGCAACTATATATGCCACTAGAGATCTCGCAGGAGTCGAGCATCGCTTAAAAACGTTTGCTGCTACAGACTTGATCTATGAGGTTGGTCAGGAACAAGCAGATCATTTTGCTGGTCTTTTTGCAGCTTCTGAAAAAATGGGACTGTTCGGTGATAAGAAAGTGCGATGTCAGCATATTTATCATGGATTTTACATAGATGCTGGAACGAAAAAGAAGCTTTCAAGTAGGGAAGGAGCTTCTAGCGTAATAAAGTTATTTGAAGACGCAATTCAGCACTTTAAAGCTAAATATGACGATCATGAGGATTGGAGTGATGAAGAGAAGAATCAGGTGGCCTGGAGATTGGCTATCGGTTCTGTCGTTTA
>CAZTER010000138.1:0-5522 GCA_964612045.1 uncultured Bdellovibrionales bacterium | reverse complement strand
GCACCGACAGAAACAGCTACAGAGACTCCAACAGAAACAGTTACAGAAACACCAACTGCAACTGAATCTCCTACTGTAACGCCAACAGAGACTATAACAGGGACACCGACAGAAACTCCTACTGGAACTCCGAAGTATAAGTGTGAGGATCCAGATGGTCAGGACATAACAACATCAGGAACTACTAAAAAGCTTAATTCTTCTGATGGAAGTGTTGTTGAAACGCAGATCGATGAGTGTATGCCTCTAGGTGAAGATAAAGTTGAGGAAGTTCGTGAACATTACTGTAGAGATATCGGTTCTGAGGAAGGTTATGAAATAGGTAATTACACTCAGGCTTGTGGCGAAGGATCGTGCTGTTTTGCTGGAGCATGTTCGCCATCCTTCTGCCCATCTCCAACTGCGACGCCAACTATTACACCAACTCCTACACCTACATGTGGTCTGGAAGTTCCTGAAGGCCAGTATGCTACTGAGGGCGAGAGTTTTACATTGACAGTGTATAGTACTACTCAAGATGATGAAGGCAATTTTATTAAAATCTCCACTGTTAATATTCAGAGTAAGACGAAAGACTCGCCAGCAGTGAATGTGGCGGGGACGGCGATGTCCTGGAGCGAATCAGGACGAGATGATTCGCTAGGCTCTGTAGATATGCAAGTTTCAGATCATAAGTGGTACGGCCATGGCAGTAAGGACACGCTGTGTGCAGATAATCAAAGTAGTACGGGAATGTATTCTTTGACAGTTAATGCTGATTTTGAGAATGGGTGCTCGGCATCAAAGACGGTTGATTTTAGAGTTATCTATCCTGATGCAAGTGATAGTTCTGGAGTGCGGTTTGGAGTCAATGTAAACAAGCTTCATGTAAAGCTGACTCCGAAGAGGATCTATGTTCCGATCGGCATGGGCAAGCCGCCGATGACAGTGATGAGATACACCTGTACGGGTGAAGTTAGTTGTCCGGACGGTAAGTGTATAGACGCTCAGCCATCTGTCGTTGTTAATGATAGTGGACAGTATCGAAATTTAGCGTCTAAGGAGGAAAACTTCCATAAGGAACAACATACTTCGAATAAGAATTGGACCAGTCAGGGTGGTGTCGCTGATCTCTGGAATTGGTCTAAGTTTCAAAGACGATATTCGAATCTTCTTAGATCTAACAGCAAAGGAAATTTTTCAACATCAACAGCAGCATGTGAAAGTGCTCTTCAGACATTAAGTACACAGATAGTTAGAGCAGCAAATGACTATGTAAAAGCTGTAGGGGGTTGGCTTGATTCTAATAATGTCTCCTGTTGGAAGGAGTATGCTGCTAAGCGATCTATAGGATGGACTGAATCTCAAGGTGGATATCACTATTACTGTGGATATGTTTATCGTGGAGGATGCCCTGAATCGATCTCTCCACCAGCATTCTTTTGGTGATTATATGCCATATATTATCGGTATTCACGATAGCTTTAACACCTACTTATTAGGCACTAAATTTTATGATTTAAGGATAGTGCTGTGAAGAGTAGAAGCTATTACGCTATAGTATTTGCAATAGTGTCAACACTGGCGGTTCTGTTAGCGCTTGGCTCTCCAATATCTGATCAGTTAATCAACGCAGCAAAAGAAACTCAGAATAATAGTAGTTTTATCTCCTTTATTCAGAAGAATCAGTGGATCAGTCAGGGGGTTCCAATAAATCCGAATGGTAAACTCTATAAGTTTTCTTTTGCAGAGCTTCCTCAGTTTTTGCAGCTTGAGAATCTTTCTAATAAAAAAATAACCTTTAGTCAGTTAGGTTTGCTGAGTAGAAGGATCTATTCTCTGGAAGAGGATGGATTTACTGAGATTAAATCTCTGCACCTTGAGCGGCTTGCTTACCCAATTTCAATTCCAGGAAGCGCTGCATCAACAGTTCTTATGCAAGGCGACGCTAGATTCTTTGCCGTTTCTGAAGATGGGAAGGTTTTCTTAATTGATAGTTCATCTAGTCCGGGTGGAGCTTCAAATTTTGAAGAATATATCCGCAATGGACTTTCGAATATCTCTTTTAACTATTTCTCCTATATAAATCCTGATCAGGCTAAGCGATTAGTCGATGGTGCTACATGGGAAGAGATATCTCCATATATAAATATTCCTACTGCTCCAATAGATATAAAATTTGATGCAGCTCAAAGCACCTTTACGTTTTCTTCAGTCGACATGTCTGAGCCAGTTGCTATAAAAATTATTTCGTCTGACCTAGCAGATTCAGCGACGGAAGTTTTGCATGCCGTAGTAGTTATTAGTGATGATACTCATTCTACTGGTAATGCAGAGGTCGGAGAGTTATCTCCGACGGAGAGTCCTTCGCCTCATCCTACGGTTAATTCTGAAATAACCCCGATAGTAACACAAACTTCGGTAGCACAAGTTACCTTGACCCACACTCCTTTCTCCACATTAACGCCTTATATTGACCTTTCGCCAACCACAATACCTACTAATTCTTTAGTTGCGGATCCTTCTGCAACTCCAACATCTGAAGTCATAAAGACAGTAGTTCCATCACCAACTAATATCCCTCCAGTCATTGCTACAAGAATCCCTCCAAATACTTCAATTTGCGAGATTGAAATTCGAGGAGAGCGAAATGCAGAAGAGGGTAAGGAGTTTTTACTCCCAGTATATAGTATGGTTAAGAAAGGGAATGGTAGTTATCTAAAGATAACAAATATAAACATAGAGAGTGTTCCGCGAGAGGCTTCAGCAAGAAATGTAGCTGGAACTTCTATGTCGTGGTCTGAAAAAAATCGAGATGACTCAACTGGTGCTGTCAGTATGAGAGTTCTGGACCATAAATGGTATGGATATGGAGTAGGAGATACTCTTTGTCCTCAGAATAGAGAATCAACTGGAATCTATAGACTTTCAGTTAAGGCTAACTTTGAGAATGGATGTTCAGCTTCAAAGGAGTTAGATCTTAAAGTTATATATCCAAGTATGATTGATAAAGCCAAAGCAGGATTTAATCTTAATTTGCAAAAACTTAAAATTAAACTTTCATCCAAGCGCGCTGATATTAATTCTTCGAGAGGAAAACAACGTAGATATACATGTGCTGCGGAAGCAAAATGTCCAGATGGTAAATGCTTTGTCGTTGAATCAGGCGAAAAGCGTAGTGACAAATTGCAGTATAGCGAGCTTGTATCTAGCGAAGAGAATTTTCATGAAAGACAAAGTATTTCAAGTTTAGATTGGGATAGGGATGGTGGAGTAGGGGGTCTTTGGGACTGGCCAAAATTCCAGAAGCGATATGCGAAATTACTAAAAGCTCAGAGTAAGAGTCGTGAAAAAACGGCGAAGAAAGCCTGTGACAAAGCCTCTCAGCTCCTATCTGCTCAAATCGAAAAAGCAAAAGGTCAATTTGCTACTTCAGTAAATACCTGGATTAATTCTGACGAGGTTAGCTGTTGGCGAGGATATACTTCGAAGCGTGCAGTAGGATGGGCGGAATCTAAAGCTGGATATACCTATTATTGCGAGTATGTTTATCAAGGTAAGTGTCCAGAGTCGATCTCATCACCTAAATTTTATTGGTAAATTACACCTCTATCTTCTACTTTTGCAGAGGAGGAGATTTATTCTGAAGGATATCGCTCTCGTAATAGTTGCTTCCATGCGAATTCGTTGTGTTCTGGACTCGTGATAGCTATGGCCTCGCTGTGTTGAGGTAGGGAGAGTTTTTCAGCTGTTTGCCCGTCAATATAAATAGCTTTTGCCCTTAGCTCAATAACAGCGCGGAGCTGCTCGTTCTCATAATTTTCAAAAGCTGCAGCTTGTTCCTCTCCATGTGTGACTTTAATTAAAGGGAATAATTGAGCTGCCTGCACTGCTTTAAGTCTAACTTCTTGTCCTATAAAGTCGTCAAAGCTTAGTGGTTGAGCGCCTAATTGAATTGGAACATATACTGAACTTTCCCCTGAGGAGGTTAGAATCGATAGTTGAAGATACTTAACATCTGAGTTTGGATTATCATCGGTAGCTAAGCTGCAGGAAGTTAGCTTGCCGTTAATCTCTACAACTCTAGATATTACGATAGAAAGAGATTCATCAACTATCTCAGCTAGTGCACCTAGTCTAAAGAGCGATAGGAGGAGCTCTGCCCTTGTGTGACAAGTTAGGTCGACATCAACCTTAGGTAGTGACCCATTAGGTTCGTCATCATCTCTTCTATCTTGGGGAACTATATAGACCATAATTTAATCTTCTATAGATGGTACGACATCATAATTCTCTAATCAAAACTATCGAATAGTTAGTCTAGGTTGCCTTAACTGAAGGTTATTTCTCTACATCTAAATATGTGGCCTAGCTCGATTGCCATTGCTCAGCTAACCCAAAGCTAGCCCATAATTTTCGTGAATTTTTGGAATTTGTTTAAAAAAACCATTTCTATATTCTAAGCTGCACACTGGAACTCATCATGATTGGAGTGATATAGATTATATGCAAACTGCTCAGGCGACAGAATTAAATCCTCTTTTAAATGCGACATTAGATGTGAGACACCCACCAGTTGATCTTTTGCGTGGAATTATATCAGCTCCTGGAGAGTTTAGAATTCAGGTAAATGTGACTGGAGCCGCCGCCGATCTTGTTGCTGACCTTGTTAGGTTGCCTGGCTCTTCAAAGAAGATTTCAGGAGCTTGTATTCCTTATCGTCAGCATCAAGTTATTGATGCGATGGGGTATGAATCCGCTAAATCTGTGAGTGAAGAAACTGCAATTGGGTTGGCGCAGGTAGCATATCTTACGGCGCAACGTACCTCGGTGCAGCATGGTGAGTTCGAAGGAAAGACGCCTCCTTCTATTATCGGACTTGGGTTAACCGGCGCTGTTGCAACAGATCGGAATAGAATGGGAGAAGATCATATCTGGGTTGCTGTGCGCACAGTTTTTGGTATTTCAGTCGGACATTTTCAATTTGCAAAAGGTTCTGGAGATAATACTAGAGCATGGCAGAATGAATTAGCGAATTTGATAGCTCTCAATGTGCTAGCTAAAGAGGTCGGAGCGAATCAATCACTGAGTGACTTTAGTGATATTGCTAGTGCAGATTGTGGTGAGATCGCTCCTGATAAGATAGCGCTAGAAGAGGTGAAGAAAGATAGATTAGATTTCTCTCAACCTCAGCTGATAATGCCATCAGGAGAGGTCGTTAATCCTTCAATAATCAACGCTGATACACATTTAGTGTTTCCAGGATCTTTTAAGTCGTTTCATTGCGGACATGATTTAGCTGCTGTTAATGCTGCTACGGTTAGTGGCAAGAAGGTTATTTTTGAGATCTCAGCGGTGAATGCTGATAAAGCGGCGGTTGATGGAGACGAGCTTGCTCGTCGTGCATTGCAGTTTAGAGGTCGTTATCCAGTGCTTGTTACCCCAGATGCACCACTATTTAAGGATAAATCATTAGCTTATCCAGAAGGGATGGGCTTCGTTGTTGGATACGATACTGCCTCTAGATTACTAGACCTTCGTTT
>CAZTER010000137.1:0-5535 GCA_964612045.1 uncultured Bdellovibrionales bacterium | reverse complement strand
TTTCAGTCCTCTGCTCTACCGACTGAGCTACCTGGGCTCAAGAGCTAACAGGATTTACCACAGGAATGTGAGTAATGACAACCTTTTCAGCCCTGTGCGACGTTGATTGTAACTATTCCTACGATAGCTGCTGTTTCACTCCTAAGAACCAAATCCCCAAGGGATAGAGGGAGTGCCTTAAAACTCCTGAGTAGTGAGATTTCGCGCTCGGATAGATCTCCTTCAGGTCCGATAATTAAGCAGGCGCCAGATGGCAGAAGAGGTAGCTCTTGAGCGTTTAATGCATCATTCTGGAGCGCTCCATATATCAATTGCCATTTAGCGTCGGAGTCTCTCTGGCTTGTCTCTATAACTTCTTGTAGTGAGTTGGATAATGTTACCGTTGGGATATTTGATCTGCCGCATTGCTTGGCGCCTGCCTCAGCAATTTTTCTGTACCTAGATAGTTTTGCTTCAGGGTCTTTGTCCCATCTCGCAATAGAGCGATCTGCTAACCATAAATATATGTGCTCTACGCCTAGTTCGCAGCACTTTTCTATTACAAAAGAGTTGTTGTCGTTCTTGCAACTAGCGAAAGCTACAGCTTGAACTGGGTTGATTTTTGCGCTCGGAGCTACATATTCAACTAGTTTTGCTGTCGCGCATCCATTAGGAAATTCAATAGTTGCTCGAAATCTAGCTTTAATTTCTGGGAGTATTATCTCGATCTCTGATTTTGGAGCTAATCTCAGGACATCCTTCGCGTGATGTGAGTCGCTAGGATCTAATAAGATCTCAGTTCCTATGATGCTCTGAATGTTAACAGCTCGATCCTTTATTATAGGATCGAGCTGTTTAATGAAAAATCTATGTCCGGGCATTCTTTAAAAGAGGTTTATTTCTTCTTCTTAAGTCCCATCTTTTCAAGCTTCGCAGCGACAGCTGGGATCTTATCAAGGCCGTAGTATCTAGCTCCGTCCATCACTATAGTAGGGGTATCAAATACACCAAACTTGCGACCACGCTTAAAGATACCTTTAACTCTCTCTCGTGTATCAGATGATGAAACTTTATTTAAGAAATCGCCTAGATCAATATCTAGCTCATCACAAAGCTCATTTGAGAAGTTCTCTTCATTTGGATTTTCTCCAGAGCCCCACCACTTAGCGAATACCTTGTAGTTGTACTCTTTAAGAATTCCCATATCAGCAGCGACCAAGGCTCCGCGAGTTACACGTCCTGGATCGAATTCGGTTTCAGGCCATCCCTCTGGATAAACTAGTGGAAGGCCATTCTCTGTAGCCATTCTCTTAGTATCTTCAAAAAGGTAGCTGAGCTTATCTGGTACTACTGGAGAGGAAGGTAATGTCTGGCCAGAGGCTTTAGCAGAGAAAGGTTGCCATAAAACTTGAACATCATAACCCTCTTCAATCTCATATAGAGCATCGAGTGCTAGATAAGAATATGGGCTCTGGTATGAAAAAAAGATCTCTAAAGTAGGTGCCATATGAACTCGATTCCGTAAGAAAGTTTAAACTTGTAGCAACAATTCAGAACGACCGTCGCAGAGAAAACAGTCGCCAATGATAACAATTGTTTCAGCGGGGAGGTCGTCGATTGACCTCCCTAAACTATACGCAATTAGCCCTCTTTTCAAGAGGTTCCCTTTTATGATGATTGATGTATCTTCCTGACATGATTTCATGTTTAGAGCTTCTTACAGTCCGCAGTAATAGAAAAACCCTCTGTTTGGAGGTTAACCCCCCTCGTTCGGCTAGTTGCGATAGTATTTTCGCTAAGTTGGAAGGAAACTTAGATGGGGTAGATATATTAAATGTGACAGATTGCGCTCTTGCCAGACTTAAAATGGCAGCTATCCCATTTGCAGCAACACTGAAAAATAGGTTTCAAAGAGAGGTCGTAGTTAATGTCTCGTGCCGAGATCGAAACCTAATGGCACTACAGGCTGACTTATTAGCTGGATGGGCATTGGGAGTTAGGTCAATTGTGGCGTTAACTGGAGATGCCATGACGATTGGGGATTCCCCAGAGAGAAAGGGAGTTTTTGAGGTCAATTCGGTTGGTTTGTTAAATGCTATTAGAACCTTAAACAGTGGGAAAGATCTTAATGGTGGTAAACTAGGGGGTGCTACTGATTATATCTCCGGTGTAGTCGTAAATCCGAATGCTAAGAATGTCTCGGCAGAGGTTCGACGTTTAGTAAAAAAAAGAGAAGGGGGGGCTCAGTATGCTCTTTCTCAACCGGTCTTTGATATTGAAACAGCGCAAAGTTTTTTTGATGCAGTGGCAACGGTCGATCTTCCGATCTTTCTAGGATTGATGGTTATAAAGTCAAAATCTGCTGGTTTAGCGCTTAACTCCATTCCTGGGATAAAGCTACCGCAAGCACTTTTAGAGAGTTTTGATAATACAGATGATGATTATGTCCAGAAGCGCTCTCTAGAGAATGCCATTCGGATAGCTGAGATGTTTAAAGGTCAAGTCCAGGGGTTTCATGTCATTAGTGGAGCTTCGATCTCGCTGGCATTTGATCTGGTCCAGGAGCTTAGGAGGGTATCATAGCTCTAGAATCTTGCTGCAATAGTAATATGTTACTTTGTTATCTGTTGCCGTGGGGATTTTGTCTCGCTATAACTCTAGGAGTTAATTGAGGTTATTATGAAACGACGCGAAGAGATGAATTTCTTAGAGAGAATCTATGTGGTTGAGGTTGTAAAAGGCCTTGTGATCACTTTTGGTCGTCTATTTAGAAATTTCGCACTGCACGTCTTGCACCTTGCAGGGATCGGTCAAGATGTTAGAGCCGCTGCTAGTATTCAGTATCCAAATGAGAGAAGAGTTTATCCAGCAAGGTATCGTGGTCGTCACAGACTTACTCTAAAAGAGAATGGTGATGTGGCTTGTACGGCTTGTTTTCTCTGTGCTACTGCCTGTCCAGCTCGATGTATTTATATCGAAGCTGCTGAGCATGATAACCCTGAGGTCGAAAAGTTTCCTCATCGTTATGAGATCGATACTTTATTGTGCATCTACTGTGGTTACTGTGTAGAAGCCTGCCCTGTTGATGCTATTCGAATGGATACTGGATTGCATCCAGAGGTTTATCCACCAGATCCTAGAATGTTTATTGAAGATAAAGAAGTTCTAATGTCTCGTTCTAGAGTCCTAGAGGATTTTGGGGCTGATGCTATGTACGAATCACATATGAAACGTATGCAGGCGATCGAAAAGGATCCATCCCTTGAGCCTCAGTAAGGGAGTCAGGGATCTTAAGGATTTAAAAGAGATAATGTCTTTTTGTTGTGATGAGCTTAGTAGGTGTGTGCCTGATAGGCATAGGCTCAGTAAGTCATGTAGTCTTCATCAAATTCTTTGCTTCAGTTTGTCCCTCTGCTTTTTGCTAATAACAATTCATGTTGCACCTACAAGAGCGGAAGATGGTCAGGTTCAGAGGTTAGTAATTAGCTCTCAAAATTTTAAAGTATATAAAAATTCTCTTTCTCCTGAGTTGGGTCAATTAGTCAGGGACGGTGTTTTTTCCTTTAAAGTAAAAGGTGAGGTGGATTTGCCTTGGCATCTTGGTGAGGCATGGGAATCTCGTCCAGTTAATTCACCAAAAGAGATCTCTTCGTTCTCGGATCTTTTAGGATATCCTTATGGAGGATCAGATCAGTTATCTAGACTTAGTGATCCTAAGGATCTTGCACAAGCAGTCTTATGGAATGGAGAAGCTGCCCTAAGTATTGCCAACTTGCGGGTAGAGCTACTAGATGTCGATCTGTATAACAATGGGAAATTCTCTCGCTCTCTTAAGCTAGAAAGTTCTAGGATATATCCTGGTGCGGTCGATTCTGCAGCTCCTAAAAGCCAGCTTTTTAGAGAGCGCTTAGCTATTCGCTCTCCAGAGACGATTGCTGGTAGTGCAGTTAGATCTTTCAGATTCTTTGGTTTAACCGAAGATCTACTATGGATGGATTCAAGAGCAATAGCTAGAACTTTTCAACTTACAGGTTCAAATCGTTCAGATGATTTATTCCATCTTCCGATGGCATTAGATGATCTTTATGTTTGGAATGGAAAGATCGAGAATCTAACTGCCACCTCTAGCTCAACAGATAAGTTATACCTTCCCTTCGCAGAGCAGGAGATCCTGCAAGGGAGAGAGGAGGGGGGGTGTATATTTTACAATCAAAGTGTTGAAGATGGTGGATCTGATAGTAGTATAGAGTCAGTCCGAATATCGCCATGGGCCACATTTGCAAGGACTAATAGTCTTGTCTTAAGAGATGTTTGGCGACTTGAGCTTTTATCTAACGATTCATTCTATCAGTTCGGACGACAGATACTTTTAGTTGATAAAGAGAGCCATCTTCCAATTAGTCGTCTTGTTTATGATCGTGCAGGAACTCCTCGTAGATTAATTTTAGGTGGATTAGCTCTGGTAGAATTTTCAGGAGAGCGTTTCCCTGTTTATTCTTCAATTGTCATACATGATTATCAACGAGATGAAACAGTGCTGATTACCCTAAATAGTGCGCAGCTATGCAATAAGGGGGTGAGTGCTAAAGATTTTGAGAGATTTAATCAGCCGACACCAAAAACAACGCCGTCAGCCTCAGAGGTAAAGCAAGAGGTAGTTTCTGAAGGAGGCGTAGTTAACGTGGAAGGTGATAAAAATGATACGAGTGATAAAAATGATACGGTGGATCTATTAGATAGAGATTCTACTTCTGACTCAACCAGCGGCGAGTAATGACGTGGAGTTGGAGTAGCGAACTCTTTTTGGTGTGCGATTGTCTTTCCCTCGACGTCTTGCAATTTCCCTAGTTAGTAATACTGCAAAGTCTGATCGTCTATTAAAGCAAAAGATTGACGGTTTATTCAGGAATAACCAAAGCGAAAGAAGTAGAACGCCTAAAAATATAGATCCATTTGGAATGTGTAGGGCAAGCATTGCAGAGGCAAGCGTCATGCAAAGAATAACTGTTGATAATCCAAAAATGGAAAAAGATCTTAGTTGACTGTGAGTTTTTTCAATTTTAAGGAATGTATCAGTACATCTTGGATCCATTAGATCTACAAGGTACAATTCAAGTGCAACAGTTGGTATCGTTGATAGCATTACTCTTAGTGCTTCAACTCTTGGTTCTAAGTTGACCTTTAAGATTGTTTTTAAGGACTCACTCTTAATTAATGAAGAACCAATTACGGTATAGTGGTTTGATATAGTCCCATTAACCTTGAATAAGGCGCGAGGCTCTGTCCTATGAGAGTTAAGCTGATTAAGAAATGGGTTTAACATCGCCAGTATTCCTATCATAGTTAATGATAGTACTAAAGCCGGAAATATTCTCTACAAGGAGCCAAGAGATTTTAAGATATAAGGTGTCTTATCTTCGCTAGGTTGCCTGCGATCATTATGCCAAGAGCAATATTAGCCGCCATTAGAATGAGGGATAGAAATAGAGATAAAATAAGTCGATCTAGTGATTGGCTAGGAGTCCTGCGTACTATGGTTCCTGAGATTATGTCATG
>CAZTER010000136.1:0-5571 GCA_964612045.1 uncultured Bdellovibrionales bacterium | reverse complement strand
TGTTACTTCAAGGATTTTTTTGCAACCAAAGACATCGAGAAGTCTTCCCCAGTATTGCATCGTTAAAAATTGAGAAACGATACTCATCCCCTGTGCAATGGTGAGTTGGCTGTAGCTAAAAGAGAGATCTCTTAACATGTATAAAGTAAAGAATGGTCCAGACATTAATGTCGCAGCGTTCATTAACGAGATGTAGAGGGTAAATCTAGCGAAGTTTGAGCGTGGTGTAGCAAGAAGAAACTGCCAGAAAGAGAAGTAGTTTCTAGGGTTGATAGTATCATGCTGTGGATCCTCATATTTCGTAAGCCAATATGCAGAAACAAGCCGACTGACTAAAGATACAAGAAATATAAATAAGAATCCGACTGCAACATCACTGATATGCTTAAATAGATCTAGTGCTTGGCCAGCTCCTATCATTGCTAGAAAGCTGAATAGGCCGATTGAGCGACTTCTAACTCCAAAGTATTGACCTCTGATCGATTCTGGAACCATATCTCCAATGAGACTGTTCCAAGCAGGACCGCTCAATCCGCCGCTCATGTAATAAATACAGGTAAGCGCAACAAGCGCAGCACTCGCAGCTTCTGTTGATCCTAAAACAAATGGGATTAGTCCTATCGGTAACCAGACAAGTCCATTTAGTATTACACTCTTATAAATTAAAGTTCTTCTACTTCCTCCGAACTGAAGAAGCCACAATCCAATAAGCTGTCCGATCGCTCCAATAAACGGAGGTAAGCTGCTTTGTATTCCTAGGACTACGGGAGAACTTTTAAGGAAGATAGAGAAGGCATTTAAATACCCTTCGCCAGCTCCTGCCATGATGGCATAAGCTTGTCCATCTCTTACTGCTGCTTTAAGTGGCGGAGAGAAGTTTTCTAATGAATCTTTCTGTTTGTTAGTAGAAGCTAAGTTCACGTATATTACTATTTAAAACTTTTATTGTAGATTATTCCACCTTTAAGTATTTGAGAACATGGCTCGTAAACCAATCCGTAAGGATAAGAAAAAAAATAAGAAGGTTAAACGACTTCCCCTTCGTCAAAATGTTTGTATGTTTGTTATCAATAAAAAGGGGGAGATCTTTCTTGGTGAAAGATTAGGAGAACCGGGAGTATGGCAGCTTCCTCAGGGAGGAGTCGAGAAAGAGTTCTCCATTGAAGAAAATGTTATTAGAGAACTTAACGAAGAGCTTGGTGCTCCAGTTCGGTGTTTTCAGATAATTAAGAGATTGAAAGGTCGGTTTAGGTATCTTTGGAGAACCCCACCAAAATATGCAAAAGGTCGTTGGCGTGGACAATCTCAGACTTTTTGGCTCGTTAAATTTATAGGTCGTAATAGTGATATTACTCTAAAGGGCGAACCCCAGGAATTTTCTTCATGGATGTGGTGTGCTCCAAGTCAGATAAGGCTGTTAGCTGAGCCAAAAAGAATGAAGGGGTACTCAGCACCGCTTAAAGAGGTAGTACGCTGTATCACAACAAGTTCTAAACAAGTTGCCCACAGATAATCTTTATTAATTTAAGTGAGTTACCCATGTTATCAACAGCTGTTGTTATTTAACAATTTTTACCGGTCTTGGATGATTATTAGCGCATCTAAAGTAAGGTATGAACTTACCTAGTAACTTAATAATGGCCCTCGTCGGAGTTTTCTGCGCTGGAGGGATACTTATCCAGATAGCTCTTCTGATCTGTAGCTATACGATTGCAAAGCGTTCAATCGGTGGGCTAACACAGTTGGAACATGAGCTTTTTGGGTTGGCAAAGAAGATTGAAGGGCTTACTGCTCCTAAACGAGAGCTTTTGGTTAAGGAGTTTGATCAGTTATTAGAGAAGCTTGCCCAAGATCTTCCTCAGGCTGTAACAAATACAACTAGTGAGCGAATTGTAGAGGCAGAGAGACGAATACTACAACGCCTTGCAGAGATAGGCCCTGCCCTCAGTAAAGATGAAGAGGGAAAGAGAAAGATGGAAGAGTTTATAGTTTCATTAGAGAAGCTTGAAGAGTCGGTCATTGATTCAACCAATGAGGTTGTTCAGAGAGTTATGCTAAATAGTAGAAGAGAGCTAATAGCTAGCGATCAGGGTGAAGTTCAGTAGTTTTTTAGCCCCTCTCGTTTAGGTACTCTTTGCCTTTTATTACTTCAGAATCTAAACTGGCTTCATGGCTCTACCTAAATCCGTAGTCGAAGGACGAACTGTTACTAGAACAGTTCATAAAGATATTAAGATTAAAAAACAGCAGATCGATCATGCCCGTCAGATAGAAAAAGAGTTTAAGTTGAGCGCTGTTGCGAGTCGTGTCTTAGCAGCAAGAGGTTTCTCGGCGGATGATAAGCTTAAGCATTTCATATCTCCTACCTTGAAAGAGGGACTTCCAGAGCCGAATAAATTAAAAGGGCTCGGAAAAGCATGTAAGTTAATTGCTGAGGTAGTAGCACAAGGTGGAAAGATCGCTATCTGTTGTGATTTCGATGTAGACGGACTTTCTGGCGGAGCTCAAGTTCAAGATTTTCTTTCTGTCGCTGGTGTTAAATCAAAGGTCTTTGTTCCAGATCGCTTTGAAGAGGGTTACGGATTAAACGAAGGAATGATTGAGAGGATTGCTAAGGAGGGCTATGCCTTAGTTATTACAATCGACTACGGAACTACAAATGTTAAGGAATTAACTCTCGCGCATAGTCTTGGGTTAAAAACCGTAGTCGTAGATCATCACCATGTTTCTGGGGCCAATCCGCCCTGTGATGTCTTTATAAACCCTAATCAAAAGGGGTGTGGCTTTGCTGATAAAACTTTGTGTGCTGCCGGTTTAGCTTGGTATCTCTTGATGGGATTAAGGCAGGCGATTCCTTCTGCAAGTGGAATTGATATTAGAAACTATCTAGATCTAGCATGTCTTGGAACTATTTGTGACATGGTTCCGCTCATAGGAGCTAATAGAGTTATTGCAAAGAAAGGTTTGGAAACCCTTGGTCGAAGCATAAGACCTGGAGTTGTAGCTCTAAGGCGTGTCGTCGGTATTAAGAGTTGCGAGGTTTCTTGTGGAGAGATCTCATTTGGTATCGGTCCTAGATTGAATGCCGCTGGACGTATGGTTCATGGTGAGACCGTAATAGATCTTTTAACAACTAAGGACCAATCTAATGCTGATCGAATCGCGAAAGAGTTAAATGATTTTAATTTACAACGGCAAGAAGTAGAGGCACGGGTAAAAGAGTTAGCAATTCGAGATATTGAAGAGCGAGGAGAAATTCCTAAAGCTTTAGTTGTCTGGGATCCTGATTTTCATACAGGAGTTATTGGAATCGTTGCTCAACGATTAGTTGAAATTTATTACCGACCGGCTGTTGTTATGGGGGCTGATAAAGAAGGGATATTTAAAGGATCTGTAAGAGGAGTAAAGGGATTTAGTGTTGTCGAAGCATTGGCTGCTGTTAGTGAGCATCTAGTTAAATATGGTGGTCATGAAGGTGCAGGCGGTCTTTCAATCGAAGAGGGACGCTTACAGGATTTTGCAGAAGCATTCACCCGAGAATGCGAATCTCGTCTTGATGGATTACCAACAAGCCCCTCTGCGGAAGCTGATACCGAAGCTTCGATAGGAGAAATATCAGTTGATCTGGTTAATGAGCTTAGAGGATTTTCTCCTTTCGGAGTCGGAAATCCTGGACCTTTATTGCTACTTAAGAATGTAGTGGTAGCTGACCTTCGCGTTCTTAAGGGAAACCACACAAAAGTTTTATTTAAGGATGGAGATCGATTCTTACATGGAATGTTGTGGCGCCAGAGTGAACATCCAGCCTTAATTAAGGGACGAAATGTTGATGTGGTTTGCCGACCTGATCTAAATAATTTTCAAGGAGTAATCTCACTGCAGGCTACTATCGAGGCTATAAGAGCCGCATAGTCCTGAATTTAGAGAGGCATATGAGTAGCCATGATTCTGAGAAAAGTTGTCATATATCAGATCCATCCTTGATCACCTCTGAGATTAATCTCATTCAGAGATTATTGAATATATCATCATCAACAGCGATTGAATTTGTTGATATCGGATGGACGAGTAGAGTTTACTTAGTGAATTCAGGGGAAATCGTATTCAAGTTTCCTCGTTATAAAGAAGTAAGAAAGGAATATGAGTTGGAGTTAGAGGCGCTTAGCTTTGCAAACTCTTTAGGTGAGCAAGACATTGCACTTCCACGTATTCAGTGGAGTCATCCTGAATGCGATTATTTGGGATACTATGGAGTTATAGGAAAACCATTCGGATTAATCGTAGATACTCTGTCAGGGGAAGAGAGAGAGTTAATAGGAAAACAAATTGGAAATTTTCTCAGGAAATTTCATAAAGGTTCGATCACATCAGCACCTGCGATCTCTCTAGAGGCAGAATTAGCAGAATGTAAATCAAAACTGGAGCTTGGCATGTCATGCCTGCAAGAGCATTTATCTTTGCCAGAAATTGAGCAGGTAAACTCTATTTTCTTCGAGATATTTCCAGAATTGCAGAGAAAAGAGGGAAGAAGGGTAGTATTATGTCATAGCGATTTAACTTATGGAAATATGATCTACTGCTCTCCTGGTCGTATTGGAATTATCGATTTTGGTGATTTGGCTTATCGTGATATCTCTACCGATTTTGTAGCGATACTGGACCCAATTATTAGAGAAGCTGCATTGGATAGTTATGGCTTAGGTGTTTCTCGGCAATTAGTAGCGTTGCGAATTAAAATGTTGCCGATACTTAAACTTCCATATTTTTTGGGGAAGAATGATTCCTCAGGAGTTATCTCCACCATAGGAGAGATCCAGAAGGTTTTAGAGATTGATAGTGATTCCTAGTTTCTATTATTGATTTCCGATTCGCTCAGAGATTTTATTCTCTAATCCATTTACAACATGCGCCATATTTTTTGCTGCTTTATCAATTGCCTCTAGTGCTTGAGATGTTGACTCAGCGAGTTGTCCGGTCGCTTGCGCTACAAATACCATAGCAACGATCTCTTGCAGTGGGTTGTTAAGATCATTGCGTAGGTCAGCTCCTAGAGATGAGATCTCAGTTCTTCTACTATTTTGAGTGTGAGTTCCTTTATTAATTGGTTGTGGTGCTAACCGTTTACATAAAGCAACTTCGTAACCAGATCCTTGAAGCTGAACAGCGTTTCGTAATTGAATTTCACCAACAACGACTAGGTCTGGTTGATAGCTTAAGCTAGAAAGAAGTTGTCTTAGTCGAGCAATCCCTCCATCAGGCAATACTGGACTAGAGACTATTAATGAGAACTCTCTCTTCCTTAAGATCCAATTTGCTAGCTCTAGAGAAGGAGCATAAGTAATCGAACACCCTGGAATTGTTAGAGTAAGTTGAAGTGTCATCTCTTTAGCCATGGACTGGCTATCATTTATAACTAGAACATCTATAGGAGCAGGAGATGCAGTTTCTACATACTCCTGTTCTATCTTTAGGACCTCTGTTTTTCTAGAGAATAAAACCTTACTACCCATGATAAATCCCAATTCAAATTCAGAGTGTAAGTAACACTCCCTATTCTGATGTATTTACGGG
>CAZTER010000135.1:0-5574 GCA_964612045.1 uncultured Bdellovibrionales bacterium | reverse complement strand
TAAGAGAGCGTCTTCTTTAACTAAGCAAGTTAGCAATGCCTTTGAGAAGAAAATAGAACCCAGCTCCTTTCGCTATTGAAAAGGGAGTTTCTAATGTCCAAAAGAGGGCCTGATTTCTCTGATGAATACTTACTAATCCATCGACCCCTTTTTGTTCGAGAACTTGAGCATGTTTCCTAGCGAGGTCTATCACCTTTTGTTCTTGGCTTCCGTTTCTTAAGAAGAATTCGATCTCAGGTTGATGAGCTTGGCCACAGACAATACTGATGTTGTTAACTATATCAGTGAGTGTCTCTCCTTCATTCTTTGAAGAATGATTTGCTAGAGTGATGACAGGATCCCAATATCTTATAAACTCCGCCATGTATGCGGAGCGTGCTTCAATATCCGAGTAGGGGATGCGAAGGTGATGTTTACGTGCAAGTTCAATATTTGCTGGAATTTCCTGTATAAAATCTCCAGGAAGAGACAACGCCATACGAGAAAATATCTTCATAGATTCATCTTGATGGTTGTGTTGTCGTTGAAAAGTTTCAAAGGCTTTGGCTTCTGGGTTGCTAGTAGATGTGTAGTTACCAAAACCTCTGTTTTTAAACTCTCTTAACCCTGAGGCGATTCGAGATGCATTTAACTTCTTCTTAATCCAAAATTTGATCCCCTGAAGTTGTCTCAATTCAAAATTAACTACAGAGTTAATTACTCCTCGAGCAAAGTGATCTGGTAGGTCAAGTCCATGAGAATATAATGGTAATACGACCTGTCCTAGCCCTTGCTCTGCGAGCAAGATTGGATGTTTTGCTAAACTTTTTGCCAGTAAGACCATTACGTCAGGGTGCATAGCTAAAGAATGCACGATTCCAAAAATTGATATCTTTTTCTCTCCAATTTGAATTGATCTATAGGGGAATTCGATTGGAAGATCGTTTGCTAGTGCTTGTTCTCTTAGAGTCTCTTTTATTAAAGACCAATCCTTCTTCGCAAGAGTTAAGAGATCTTCATCAGAAGACCCAGCATATCCCTTTGTTGAGTATAAATTTCTTAACTCATCCCAATGGCTAATCTCACATAATTCATGACAGCTAGCGATTGGCTTCTGTTGCTGATCTTCTCTTTCGGGGAAGGTCTCCTGACTTAGTGGGGATAGATTTGTGACGTTCTGAGTAGATGGAGATCTATCCTCGGTATTTTTAGGGGATGATTCTGATGAGGCATGTTTGGTGGGATCTTGATGCATATTTTAGTGGGGTATTTTAACAGAGGATTCAGAGCTACTCTAATACGCTAATTTATAGATTTAGCTGGTGTAGTTGGTGAGTTAGCTATAGCAAAAAGATTAAGAAATATTGAAAATAACTCAAACACTTGGCATAGGCGCGTCTTCTTGCTACATTTCACCGTCCGCGTTTCTGGAGAGGTACCGAAGTGGCCAACCGGGGCAGACTGTAAATCTGCTGGCTCTATGCCTTCACAGGTTCGAATCCTGTCCTCTCCAATCTTTTTCTTCTCTTGATTGAATCTTAAATACTGTCGTTGTTGAGATGGTTTTAGGAATGAGAGTGAAAAAGAGAGACGTTAACTGTACGCGTGTAGCTCAACTGGTAGAGCACCGGATTCCAAATCCGACGGTTGGGGGTTCGATTCCCTCCGCGCGTGTTTTCATATCATCATCTTCCTGTACTGCTTAACTTCAAACTCATAAACACCAACTGATATCGTCAGTAAAGGTTAATCTATAGTGTTCTTCGCAGAGTAATTATAGGGAGGCTTATAATTCTATTTCGAGTCCGTCATATGCTGGCTCTATCCCATTGGGAAGCTCTTCTCTCAAAGTAGAATAATCTACTGCATGATTCATATGAGTTAGATATGTCTTCTGTGCTCCAATCTTCTTTGCTATCTCAACAGCTTCTCCAATTGTAAAATGGGTGCGGTGAGGTTCATGTCTAAGGCCATCTAAAATAAGAGTTTTAATACCCTTCAAGATATTAAGACTTGAATCAGGAATGAAATTACAATCGGTCGCATATGCTAAATCTCCGATCCGGAAACCAAGAACATCGGTCGACCCATGTTTAAGTGCAAACGGAATAAATTCAACGCCACAGCTATTAAATGGTTTTCCAGGTTCAATATTATGCCATTTAATCTGTGTTAGTAGTCCACCTTCATAACTTTCCTGGGGGGAGAAGATATAATGGAAGACCTTTGAGATCTCAGACTTCGTAAAAGAGGTCCCGTAGCAGTCTATGGCGACGCCAGATGTGAAGTTAAAAGAGCGTAGGTCATCCATTCCTAAGATATGATCGGCATGTGCATGAGTATAGAGGACTGATTCTATATGGGTAATTCCATAGCGAAGGGATTGCTGCCTAAGATCTGGAGATGTATCAATCACGATATTAGATCCCCGTGAATTGTCACTTGATTCTATAGATAGGAGAGCAGAGGCCCTTAATCGCCGATTTCTAGGATCTTCTGAGTGGCAAATTTCGCAGGGACATCCGGGTACTGGTACTCCAACTGATGTTCCGCAACCAAGAATCTTAAACTTCATATATATTCACTGTATAACGGTAAACTCTTATTTGCTAGCTCTTGACGGAGGGAGATCGTGATACGTATCCTCTTGCTAGGCCGTAGTCCTTTGGAGGGGAAGATGGGGGAGTCAGAAAATAAGAATTTAAAGGTAAACGATCATCGTAGGGTTGATATAGAAGGTAATGATAGGCTCACTACAGAAGGGAAAAATTCAATGACAAATTCTGAGTTTGAAATGAAAGATAAGCTTGAGTCAGTTCCTGAGATTACATTTAGCTCTTTTATTATGTCGCTGGCGACTCAGGCCCTGATGCAGTTGGGGGAACTTCCTCCGCCACCAGGAATCTCTGTCCCTGTTGATCCAGATGGAGCAAAACAAACTATCGATATAATCTCCATGCTAGAGGAGAAAACTCGAGGAAATGTAGATCCAAATGAGCAAAGATTGCTTAAGGAGGTTCTCCACAATATTCGCTTATCGTTCCTCGCAAAGAAAAATAAGTAATAGTTAGAGAGATAGTTCATCACAAGGGTTGGTTGAAGGAGTCGGTTTTATGGTTAAATTTATTTTTTTAAATTCTAAAAAGGATCATTCCTCCTTGTCCTCTCAGCCAAGGTCCGTCTTAATTTTTCGCAGTATTTTACTGGTGTCAGTAGCCTTTATTCTTAGTGTACTTCCTGTTCGAGTTATAAAAGCAGAGCCACTTTTTTATGAGGGTAGTTCTAGAGTATCCCAGAAGATCTCAATCCCAGACTTTGCAGATCTTGCAAAGAAACTTAGTGACTCTGTTGTTAATGTTTCTGTGGAAGGAAGCACAAAGAAACCCGGTGAAGGAGAGGAAACTTTGCCGGAATCTCAATTGAGATCCGTTGGATCAGGTTTTATCATAAACAAGGAAGGATTCATTATCACCAACTTTCATGTTGTTAATGGCGCTAAACGAGTCGTCGTCCGCCTTAAGGATGATAAGCGAGAGTATAAGGCTGAAATAATTGGAAGTGATCAGAAAACAGATCTAGCTTTATTAAAGATTAATGCGCAAAAGCAGTTACTCCCGGTAACTTTAGGTGATTCAGATGTTATTGAAGTTGGTGAGTGGGTTGTTGCTATCGGTAATCAGTTTCAACTAGGTCATACAGTTACAGCTGGAATTGTTTCGGCTAAATCCAGGAAAGTGCCGAATCGTGGAAGTCCTTACGATTCTTTTATACAAACAGATGCTTCTATTAATCCTGGCAGCTCAGGTGGACCATTGTTTAATACGAAGGGAGAAGTTGTCGGAATCAACTCTGCAATATTTAGTCCTGGTCGTCCTCAAGGGGGATCTAGTGGATTTAATATCGGGATTGGATTTGCAATTCCAATCAATTTAGCGAAAGGCGTTGTTACCCAACTACACGGAGATGGAAAGGTTACTCGTGGTGTTTTGGGTGTGATAATTCAAGAGGTGAGTGAGAGCGTCGCTCAGGTATTAGGATTGAAATCAAATGATGGAGCTTTAGTAGCTGATATTGTTTCTGGCTCTCCAGCGGCCAAAGCTGGATTACAGAGATTTGATGTAATCACATCCTTTGATGGGCGAGAGGTTAAAGATTTTGATGATCTTCCGCCATTAGTTGCCTCAACCTCGATCGGCTCTTCTATTAAGATTGATTTTATCCGTGATGGAAAAACAAACTCCGTCAGTGTGAAGATTGATGAGCTTAAAGAGAGTTCTGAAAAGGAAGTGGATCAACCTCTTAGGTATGATGAGCTAGGGTTATTACTTGAAAATCTAACTCCTGAGCTTTCAAGGTCGTTTGGAATTCAAGAGGGGAATGGAGCTTTGATAACTGGGATTCAAAGTGGCTCTAGAGCAGAAAGAGCGGGGTTGATCAGAGGTGATATCTTAATTGCTGCTGGGAAATATTCGATTCAAGTTGTTGAAGATCTTGAACGGATCTTAATGACTGCTGAAAAGTCGAAACCTATTCTCTTGGCGGTGCGTCGAAGAGATGGAGTGCGTATTTTTACATTGCCGCCAAATGATTAATGAGTCGGGAATGGATTAAGCTCGTCTCCAGTTTGCTTATCTGAAGAGTTTTAATACCACTCGTTGTTGGTGTCGTATTTATGACGGTAGTGTATTTTTTGCCGACAGATTAACAGGAGTTTCTTGCCTCATTTAGCAAAGCTTGCGCTTGCTGTTATAGCGATAATCTAGTCTTTTCATATAATTAGCACTTTTTGATCCTCACGCGGATTTTTGGCAAGAAAATTGCCTCTTAACTCATTTCATCAGGTTTAGTTTCGGCTACTTGGATTAGGCCGGCTGAGGGGGTTGTGAGTATGTCTGTTAGAAAAAGTGATGAGCAGTTGGTTAAAGAGTTCCGCAAAGGATCGTTGGAGAGCTTTGAGGAATTGATTAAGCGGTATGAGACCAAGGCATTTAGTCTTGCTATGCGCTTAACTAAGAGCCAGCTCGATGCAGAAGAGGTTCTTCAAGATGTCTTTGTTACTGTTTACAGGAAACTTAAGAACTTTGAGGGAAAGTCTACCTTTTCAAGTTGGCTATATCGCATCACTGTAAATACTTCATTCATGAAGTTAAGAAAGAGAAGAAGCGACCGAACCACTCCAATCGAGGATCTAAGCCCAACAACTACCCATAAGGCTCTAGCAAAAGCAGCCTCAGCTCCAACTAGCGATGGGATTGCTGCTAGGCATGAACTCTGTAGCGCCCTTGATGATGCTATAAAGCGCCTTCCTGAGGAGTATAGGCCTGTTTTTGTATTGCGGGATGTTGATGGGTTATCGAGCATCGAGGTGAGTAAGATTCTTCGTATTTCAATTCCAGCAGTTAAATCTAGGCTCCATCGCTCTAGAGCACTTCTTCGTAAACGACTTACTAAGATCTATAGAGAATTTCAGGAATGTGATGTTGGTTTTGCCGTTAATGAATAGACCCGTCTAAACGCTCGTTCTCTCTAGTTTATTGTCAAGCAACCATGGGCGTACTATAAGACGCCCATGGTTGCTTTTAAGCCCTCTCATAC
>CAZTER010000134.1:0-5598 GCA_964612045.1 uncultured Bdellovibrionales bacterium | reverse complement strand
TCAGTTAGAGCAACTTTAAGCTGATATTGCTGACTACTCTGCTCAACTTTATTACTACCAGAAGAATCCTTCATTGAAGAACCGAAATAAACGACTATTTCACCAGAGAAATTAGGGATATCTCGGCCTGAGGTTTGTGTCCCGATAACTACCATTACGACAACAGCGGCTGTCACAATAGCAGCAAAGATCCAACGCTTTGCAGTTGATAGTCTCCTCATTATACTTTCCTAGATAAATGCCTATCCTTTTCTGACAGCAGATATTTTTTCAGTTAGTTTAGGAGCAATCTCAAACAAATCTCCCACGATACCGTAATCTGCTACTTCAAATATCGGAGCTTCAGGATCTTTATTAATTGCCACAATAACCTTGGAGTCTTTCATCCCTGCAAGATGCTGAATAGCCCCTGAAATTCCAACTGCGATATACAATTGAGGAGCAACTACTTTACCTGTCTGACCAACCTGCCAATCATTTGGAGCATATCCAGAATCAACAGCAGCACGCGAAGCCCCAACTGCGGCAGTCAATGAATCTGCTAGAGGAAATAGCACCTTTTCAAAGTTCTCAGCTGAGCCTAATGCTCGACCACCACTAACAACTACTTCTGCATCTGCTAACTCTGGACGACTACCCTTTACACCTTCAATAGAAAGAACCTCACCAACTGGAACTCCAGTTAGATCGACTGTTGCTTCTTCTACTGAAAAAGATGCAACAGTAGCGCCTTGGGCGCTGGCTGGAATAAATGAGGTTGGTCGAATTGTAACGATCCTTTTTTCTGATAGGATCTCCACATCGGCAAATGCATTTCCTGCATACATAGGCCTTTTCAAAGTTCCATCACTGTTGACAGCAACGCAATCAGAGCCTTGGCCTGCTGAGAGGCGAACTGCGACTCTAGGAGAGAAATCTTTCCCCGTTGATGTAGCAGCTAATACTAGATAACTACAGTCATTAGCATTCATTATGTCTGAGACAACCTTGGAATAAACTGGAGCAATATACTTTTCAAAGGCAGCCGCTTCACTAAATATAACCTTCTCGAAGCCAAATCCCGTACATTGAGAAGCTAACGCCTGACTTCCCGATCCTAAGACAAGACCGATCAGCCCAGAAGCTCCCCACGCAGACTGGATCTCTTTTGCCGCAGTAATAGCAGCTAGAGAGGCTTTTAATAATTTTCCATCATTAATTTGAAGATAAACTAAAACCTTACTCATAATATCATTTGACCCTATAAAACTTTAGCTTCGTTCTGCAACAACGAGATCAATTGATCTACATCATCAACTTTTCGTCCACCTTTTCTAGCAGCAGGAGGTATCATTTTAAGCACGTTAACAAGAGTTCCATCTTCAATTCCCAAAGACTCAAGTGTAAGCGTCTCTAACGGCTTCTTCTTGGCTTTCATAATATTAGGCAGTGAGGCATATCTTGGTTCATTTAACCGGAGATCGGTTGAAATAACACATGGCATTGGAACTCGGATTGTTTCTAATCCGCCATCGACCTCACGTGTAACTTCAGCCTGACCATCTCTAAGCTCAACTTTTGAAGCAAAACATGCTTGGGCAATATTTAGCCTTTCTGCCAAAAGCTGGGGAGTCTGACTAGCATCTGAATCAATTGCCTGCTTGCCCATGATAACTAGTCCGTAGTCACCGGCAGAGAAGAGCTTAGCCAAGATAACGGATGCTAAATTAGAATCTATACTAGTATTAGAGACAACATGAATAGCGCTATCAGCACCCATTGCAAGCGCGTATCTGAGTTGAGTGGAAACATCATCTGGACCGATCGAAGCTACAATAACTTCGGCAGCTCCTCCTTTCTCCTTAATTCGCAAGGCTTCTTCAACTGCGATCTCATCAAACGGATTAAGTATCCATTTAATTCCCTCAGTTTCAATACCAGAGCCATCACCTTTAACCTTAATCTTTGCCTGATAATCAGGGACTCTCTTTACTGGAACAAATATCTTCATACCCTAAAGATTAACCTCGCAAATACACGATAAATAATGGGCAATTTACATGGCACCCGACCAAAGTAGAGTTTAGCTGGGTAAGAACATACAGGCAACCTTTATTGCATTATATAGCTGCGCAAGTATGTATCAGTAACTAACTCATCTTTGGTCGATAAATATCTATAAATTTCTAGCATAATTTACTCACGATCTTCGATCTCTACAAAGATGAATCGCAAATCTATCTTAGGAACATACCTGATTGAATCTGCCATCTTACTGTTAGTTGGAATTCCTATATTTCTATCTGCGATAGATATCACCTCAATAAACAGAGCTGAAACGGCTCTAGAGACCGCGCTGGAGGAGGCTATTCGGTGTGTATACCCATTAAATGGAAAGTGTCGACGAAATGGACCCGCACAACAAGGATACGACTGGTTCAAATATGAACGAAGAATGAATTTTCGTACACAAAACGCAATCTACGACTTAAATCAATCTGATGCTGAATACCTTATCAAGAAAGATTATTTTACTTGGAACAATTATAAAGCCAGAGTAACAGAAGCGATTAATTTTAAGGTTCCGACTAAGGAATATGTCCTAGATGCCTTACAAAAAGATATTGAGCAGCAGATTCAGTATCAGGAACAAATTTCTTATATCCCACATTTAAAAGATCAAAGCGCTAGAGATTCTGAATTAACTCGAGAAGAACCGACCTTTCAAACATCGAGAAAGATTGAGATAAACAAGGTTAAAAAAACGTCCTCAATAGAGATAGGGATACAGCATATAATCGCAGAGAGCGGAGTTACCTCTGGCTTAAAATGCTATAAAAATATTGGAGCACAGGCTAGTTTGGGGGAAATATTCGGTGACCAACCACCATGTGATCCAGGCCTTGAAGAAGGGATCCTCCCTATTGCTTTTCTCATAGGTGCAGAGGCTTTTGATGGAACAAAAGGAGAAAGCACCTCAGTAGAACTCTCACTTGAGATATCAAACGAGCGCGGATCAAAAACAATTATTCATTTAGGTGGTCAGACTTTCTCTGCTCCTGGTAAAGGGAAGAAAATTATAACAAATTTTCATCCGAGAGGATTTCTTGCTGAAAACCTGAGTCGTAATCTAATAGACGAAATTAAGTTCGATGGAGAACTCCCAACTTGGGCGACCAAGCAGATTAAGTTGCCGAAAGGAACAACAGCTCTTCGTTTAATGATTGAACATGGTTCAAAAGGAGAATGGAGCAACGAATTGCACTTCGATATCACTTCAATCAGAGTATTCTCTCCAAAATTTCAAAGCCGAAATGCCGTTGCAAATTGTAAGATTCTACCAACAAACAGTAGTGAGCAGTGCCAACTTAAAATACTAAATACAGCAATTGGAGCACCTTCAGGAATTCCTCTTTATCCCTCTTATTCAAAATTATCTCCTCCTGGATTTATCAAAATTGGAGGTGAGAAAACCTTTAAATCAATCTTTAAAGATCATGTAATTGGAGATTTTGAAGGTGAGCTGGAGGCTCAAAGTAAAGCAAAGGAGATAATTACAAACTTAGGATATCGAACCAACTCTGTTGAACTTAGAACTACAGCTTCAAATAGAACTAAAACAAGATCAAAAAAATATATCTGCTCAAAGGATCCGTTTCATGGTGGATTTCGCCCAGATTCAAATGACTGCATCAATAATCTACAAAAAGAATTTCCTAATAGCCTAGAACTAACAAAAGAAGAGAGAATCATCCGTGTCCCTCAAAATACAAAAGAGCAAGACCTATACAACTGGGATAGTATTTGGGAGCCGGCTACATGCTCTGAGCAACATAACTTCACTCCACCTGTTGGATTATTGAGATATCAGTCCTATGAACAGCCATTAATAGCTGAAGCTGTTGTAAACTCACGTATAATTTCTGAAAACATATCGCACTTCATTGAAAGTAATGAAAAGAGTAAAGCCATTACACTAAAAGAGCCGTATCGATGTGAGCATTTCAGATTAATTAATAGCGAGACTCAACTTAACTCTCTAGAAAGCTCTGCTACAACAAAGCGAGTAATATTGCCTTACTACTCTAGCGAACATGATTGCACAAAAAAGAGAGAAGATGAGCTTATCAAACACTTTGGAACTACAACCAAGGAATGGGACGGACGATATTCGGTTATAGTTACAGGAGAAAATTTAAGCACTTCACCACCAGAAGATAGCTGCATTCCATACTCAATATCCTATCTCTCTCCGAAAAAAATTTTGATAGCACGCGATCTTCCGAAAGAGCTAACCCCGGAAGAATGCCAGGGAGTCACGAACTGTATTCGCATACTTCACTCAGATAAAAAAACAGGAGATGAAACACTCTTATCTGATCTCAAATTAGCAGAACAGATTGCAACTGATGCAATCCTTGCTCAGTTTGCCCACCTTAAAACGGCTTGTAAGCATAAAGATTATCAACAATGTTACAATGTACAAGCATCCATAGCTGACAATAAAGTAAGTCTAGATGGAGAAATATCAGTCCCAAGTTTTATCCTCAAAAATAGAGTGATAAAAAAGAAACTTTCTCGTATTCTTGAAACCCAATCTTAAAAACGATTGCTTACAGATGTAAGCTTTATACCATCGCGACAAAAACTTCACTGAGAGGTGGTCGCAAAATCCGTCTGCGACCCTCTTCCGCTAGAGCCGCTAGCTCTGGATGAGAGTCATTTAATCGTGAAATTTGATTTAGATGATCTGCAGTCTGAGTGATCAATCTTGCCACATCACCTTCTGCCACTCCATTTAATCTTAGGAGTCCAGAAAATCCAACCCAATCCTCACTGGTCATCCAAGTTAAAACTGTAAGCGCTGCATTTGGAACCACTCCAATCTCAGTATTTTGAGGGTTTTGAAATGAGTTCTTAACTTTAAGAACGATAGCCTTAACTGCCTCAAAACGATCTGCCTTAATTGGGTTTTGTGCTAGAGAGAAATAAGCTCTATGAGGATCTCCTGCAATAGATGCAATTAACCCGACTAACTCCTCCACACTAACGCTATCAAACAATCCTGATTCAACTGCTTCAGCTAATTCGAGCACCAAACTTGTACATAGGTTTGCTGCCCACAACCCCTTAGAAGTTAAAATTCCTTTTTCAACATAACCTAGGAGTTCTAATCCATGAAGAGATTGTTGTACCTGCTCAAGTTGGCGCTTCTCTAAGAACTCAGCCTCTCGCAGCATTCTACGAACTCTCTTATCTCCTTTCTTTTTTTTCTCTGAAGATAAGCTTCCGTCTTTTGTTACTCTTTCCTGTTCTTGTGCTGCTTCGAGTTTTAAAGCCTTTGCCTGCTTTCGATCAAGAAACGCAGCCAAACTTTTAGATACAGTAAACTCTAATTCATCTGAGCTTCTATACTTCAATAAATTAAGTACAGTTGATGGAGCAGCAAAATAAGCTGAACGAAGAGGTTCTGGAGGTCGCAATGTTAATTCATGATATACTCGAGCGTCAGAATACATGCCTGGAGCAATCAAACATATTCCGACAGAATCCTTCCCTCGGCGACCAGCTCTTCCCGCCATCTGCTGAAATTCTGCCGCCGTTAAGACGCCAAAACCA
>CAZTER010000133.1:0-5626 GCA_964612045.1 uncultured Bdellovibrionales bacterium | reverse complement strand
TCATCGCGATAGCACTCCCATCCGCGAATAGTAGCACTCTCCAACATGAACTGGTTAAAGCGATCTAGTGTATTAGTGATAGAATTAGTCTCAGCTTTAATTGTGAACCATCTCTGAATGAGAGACCGCCGTTGAATTTTGATAATCAAAGGATGGCGTATAGTTACTCCCATAATCACAGGACTTGCTCGATGCTCTATAATCTCTGAACAGATAGATGATATAAGCACTGAATCTTGATCGTTTCTAAAACGATCTGGTGTTAGTAATACAATGATTCTCTTTAATTCACTCTGATTATTAGAGGAATTGAGCGCTCTAAAAAGAGAATTAAGATTGCCTCTTAGCTCCTCTGAGGGCTTGTCAGAGATCCAGGTAGACTTAATTAACTCATCTCTAAGCTCCGTCGAGGATCGACAGACCTTGTTTGACCCTCCACAAGTAGCAAATACTTCAACTCCACTCGCTTCTACTTTCTGTAGATATGAGATAGCAGAGCTTGCCATTAGATCGTCATTTGGTAGGGCTGGTACAAATATTGCGAGTTTTCCTTCGGGGGTAATCGAGCTTTCTTGGAATCTAGCTAATAATGTTCCGCTTCTAGCAAAACTCTTCCATAGAATTCGATTTGCTCCATCGCTAGGATGATATTGTTTCCAATCTAGAGGATCTCCCATTCTTTGATCTATTGCAGTTAGTTCATCACCAACTCTTTCAGTTGAGGTAAGGATAGGTAAGTTTGGTTCAGAGAAGTGTTTCGGGTAGACTTTAATCTCTCTTGTTAAGTCCTCTGAGTTAATCTTGGTTTGAACAGAAGCTATGGCAAGAGTCTCTGTCATTTCACATCGAGCAGACTCAAATCTCCAAATCCCTCGATGAGGAAAGGTGATCGGATGTGAAAATTGTTTCCTAACTTTCCTTCTGCGCCCGATATTAATATTTAGATTGCTAATAAGCTGAGGAGATAGCCGTACGGAGATAACGGGGGAAGTTAGATATAGTAGAGTGGAGTGGGTAATTGATAGAAGTAGATTGTTCCGTTCTCCAGCTGTAATTTCGGCGGAGCTTCCAGGGACGATATTTATATTAACTAAGTTCGATCGAGAGAAGCGGAATGCTGAGATTAGGGCACTGACCATAAAGCTCAGTGCGACAACTAACAATAGCGCACCAACGGTTGCAGCGACTATATCATAGTGTGCTCTGGCAGGGCCTAGGACTAGAAGTAACCCCAGACCAACCAAGAGCGCTCCATGAGCGGATATCGGGATATGGACTAGGAACGAGCGTAGAAACCTCACAAGAGTGTTGTTAGATATATTGGTAGAGTTTTGAGCCATAACTATTACGATTATTACTCATTACATGTGAGGTGATAACCGACAAGATATAGTTAAATAATAACCTAGTTTAGGGCCTTTGACGTAGTCGCGCATAAGTGGCATCGTTTAGGGGGCGAGGTGAGATTTATGATACTTCTCGGAAACACATTACTTGGTCTAGGGGTTGCGCTAAGCTTAGTGTTCGATCTCCTTTTCGTTTTGACTTTGGTTCGCGCGATTTTATCGTGGGTTAATCCAGATCCGATGAATCCAATAGTTCGAACTGTTGTTGCTTCAACGGATCCATTTCTTCGTCCTATACAGAGGTATATCCCACAGGTGGGGGGATTGGATCTCTCTCCGATCCTTTTAATTATAGCTTTATACTTCTTGGATTTTGCACTAGCAAAAAGCTTGAAGGAGTACGGTCATAGCTTGATTCATCAAGCTGGTATTTTTTAGTTTGGGATTGATTTATCAAGAGGAGATGATTAATCCACCTTCATTAAGATTTTAGTCAGAGAGGGGAGACCCTCTGTATGAAGTTTAGTTTTAGAGAGTTGATATAGGACTTTTATGCCAACTTATGAGTATGAATGTAAGCTTTGTGGTGTGTTTGAAGTAGAGCAAAGAATCTCTGAGGCGCCACTCAAATGTAAACCTGGTTGTAGTGAAAAGAAGTGCCCTAAGTCAGCTCAACGGTTAATTTCAGCTAGCAATTTCGTATTAAAAGGTGGTGGTTGGTATAAGTCAGACTATTCTTCCGGCTCAACATCATCCTCTTCGTCGAGTAGCACAAAAAAGAAGGGAAGTGAGTCTTTAAAGCAAACCTCTTCGCCCTCCTGTGGAACTGGATGTGGGTGTCATAGCGGTAAAGGAACTAAGGGCGGAGCTGAGTCAAAGTAATATTTAATGCTCAGGGTTTTGCTGCTCTCGATAAAATCGATTAATGATCTGTTCTACTGCGCTTTTTGTTACCAATCGAGACTCTCCAACTTCTTCGATTGCAGAAAGTAAATAAGCTAGTCTCTTTGCTCCTCCTTTCGAGGAGAATTCCTGCATATAGCCTGTGCTAGTCAGAATCTTTTCAAGAGACTGTAGTAGAATAGCTAGTATTTCTCTGATTTCTGATGTTTTGCATAGCTTTTGAATGCTGTCGATCGTTATCTCAAATAGTCCATCATCTGAGATAGATCCCTCCGGAAGTAGCATTAGTATGGCCTCACAGATACATGAGGCTGCAGTAATTCTATCCAGATTTTCTCTAATCTCTGGCCAGCTGCTTTGAGGGATGAATAACCCAATTGTAGGTAAGTTTGAACGGCCTCGCTTTAACTCAAAGGTTCCAAGATCAAACCCATCCAGTCGGACACCGCTCCGTTGATTAGCTTTCCGCATCCTAGGAGCTACTGCGGTTAACCTGCCATTTTCTGGAGATAAGATATGGACGATTAGATCGCTGTCTCCACTAGGGATAGCGCGTAAAACAATACCGTAAACCTGCTCGATTGGAAGATAGCGTTTGGTCATCTGTGGAGGTTGCAAAATATAGTTTCAGTGCTTATACGTCTTTGCACCGTTTGTCACGGGTTTAGAATAGTTTGGAGAGTTTATGAACGATGAGCAATCTGCTGGTGATAACACCTGCGACCTAAATGCCGGGTTTGAAAGCGAAGGCAAATCAGAACAGAGTGATGTAGTGCAGAGTGAGTCAGAACAACTAAGGGCAGAGGTTGTAGATTTAAAAGATAAGTATCTACGGGCTCTTGCGGAGTTTGATAACTTTCGTAAGCGAGTAGCTAAGGAGAGATCTGAGCTTCTCAAGTATCAGGGAGAGGCGATCTTGGTCGATATTCTTGAGATCGTAGATAGCTTCGAGCGAGCTTTAGCTTCCGGAGCTCAGGGTGGAGATAGCGAGCAATTTAAGCAGGGTGTGGAGCTTATCCACAAGCAGTTTATCGATGTTCTTGGTCGTTGGGAGGTGCGTGGAGAGAGCTCTGTTGGTAAGCAGTTCGACCCAAATAGACATAGAGCAATTGGCAAGGCAAAAGTTCCTGGAAGTGTTCCTAACTCAGTAATCGGAGAGCTTAAGAAACCTTATATGTATAAGGATAAATTGTTGAGAGTTGGAGAGGTTATGGTGGCTGATGGAGAAGCGGAGGGGGAGAGTTAGATTAGATATAGTGAAATTAGAGGTTAGCCGGTTGAATAATCGGCTTTCGGTGATTATCTCTACTCTTAAGAGTTTTTAATAAGGGTAAGATAACCACCTTATTATCTGAAATTATTGATTTTTATACAGGAAGTTTGAGGTAGATTTCGTATGGCAAAGGTAATTGGTATCGACTTAGGAACAACCAACTCATGTGTTGCGATTATGGAGGGTGGTCAGCCTGTTGTTATCGCGAATAGTGAGGGTGCTCGCACTACTCCATCAGTTGTTGCGGCGACTGATTCGGGCGAGAGATTAGTTGGTCAGGTAGCTAAGCGTCAGGCAGTAACTAATCCAAGAGACACAATTTATGCGGTGAAGCGTTTAATCGGCCGTAAGGCAGACGCGCCAGAAGTTACTACCGCTAAGAAAGTCCTTCCTTATGAAGTAGTAGGCGCTCCTAATGGAGATGCTTGGGTTAAATTAAAGGGTGAGTCAAAGAGTCCACAAGAGATCTCTGCGATGATCCTTCAGAAGATGAAGCAGACTGCTGAGGACTATTTAGGAGAGAAGGTAACAGAGGCTGTTATTACAGTTCCTGCTTACTTCAATGATGCACAGCGTCAAGCTACCAAGGATGCTGGAAAGATTGCAGGACTAAATGTTCTTAGAATTATCAACGAACCAACTGCTGCTGCATTAGCTTATGGTTTGGATAAAAAGCAGGAGAAGGTAGTCGCTGTTTTCGATCTTGGTGGTGGAACATTTGACGTTTCCATCCTTGAACTTGGCGATGGAGTATTTGAAGTTAAGGCTACCAATGGTGATACATATCTTGGTGGTGAAGACTTTGATAACAGAATTGTAGATTTCTTAGCTGACGAGTTTAAGAAAGATCAGGGCATTGATCTTAGAAAAGATACATTGGCTCTTCAGAGATTGAAGGAAGCAGCAGAGAAGGCAAAGCATGAGCTTTCTAGCGCTGTTGAGACAGATGTAAATCTTCCGTTTATTACGGCAGATGCTTCAGGACCAAAACATCTTAACATTAAGCTAAGTCGTTCTAAGTTCGAGGCATTAGTTCAGGATCTATTAGATAGAACTGTTGAGCCATGTAGAACTGCATTGAGAGATGCTGGTCTGAGTGCAAGCCAGATCGGTGATGTAATCTTGGTTGGTGGTATGACTCGTATGCCGGCTGTTCAACAGAAGGTTAAGGAGATCTTCGGTCGTGAGCCATCAAAGAGTGTAAACCCAGATGAAGCTGTAGCTATTGGAGCAGGCGTTCAGGGCGGTGTTCTTAAGGGCGAAGTTAAAGATGTTCTTCTTCTTGATGTTACTCCGCTAAGTCTTGGAATCGAGACTTATGGTGGAGTTGCTACCAAGTTAATCGAGAAGAACACTACAATTCCAACTAAGAAATCACAGATCTTCTCGACAGCGTCTGATAATCAGCCTGCCGTATCAATTCACGTTATACAGGGTGAACGTGAGATGGCTGTTGATAACAAAACATTAGGTCGTTTTGATCTAGTAGGAATTCCACCAGCACCAAGAGGAGTTCCTCAGGTTGAGGTAACCTTTGATATCGACGCTAACGGTATCGTGCATGTTTCAGCTAAAGACCTTGGTACTGGAAAGGAGCAGTCAATTAAGATCACTGCAAGTTCCGGTTTAAGTGATGAAGAGATCAAGAAGATGATCAAGGACGCTGAATTACATGCAGAGGAAGATAAGAAGCGAAAAGATCTAATCGAGGCGCGCAATAAACTCGATTCAATGATCTATACAACCGAGAGATCTATCAAAGATGTTGGTGATAAACTCGGAAGTGAAGAAAAAGCTTCCTTAGATGCTTCTTTAGAAGAGGCTAAGAAAGCACTTGAGAGCGATAGTGCTGAGGCTGTAAATGCAGCTCTTGAGAAGCTTGAGCAGTCAGCTCATAAGCTCTCTGAAGAGATGTATAAGAAAGCTGCGGCAGCAAATGCGGCTTCTGGAGAGGGAGCTTCAGCAGGAGCAACTGCAGGAGAGAGCAAGAAAGACGATAATGTTGTAGACGCAGATTTCGAAGAAGTTAGAAATAACTAGTAGAGATCGTGAGCTTAGCATTCGGTCTAAGGAGAGGGGTTGATCTATAAAGATCAGCCCCTCT
>CAZTER010000132.1:0-5630 GCA_964612045.1 uncultured Bdellovibrionales bacterium | reverse complement strand
ATATCAGTAATGATATAGCCCTAATGATATCTAGCTTAGCTATCTAAACTAAGCTCTAGGAAAGATCGAGGCTGAGTCTCCAGACTGACGTTTATTAATCATCTCTCTCAGCTCCAATGCTTTTTCATGAGTTGGTTTGAAGAGCGTAATTTGATTTACTGCTTCATATGCTTCTGCCAACTTTTCTTGTGCATAACAACAACCAGCTAATGAATATAACCAATCAATGTCTGCAGGATGAAACTCAAGATAAGCTCTAATTGCTCGTTCAATCTCAGCAAAGCGCTTCTCAGGGAAACCAATCTGCACTAATCCTAATAATGCTCGCGTATTTTCAGGATTCATTTCAATCGCAGCACTAAAGTGATTCCATGCTTCGTTATGCTGACCAGTCTGCCATGCACATAATCCTAATCCTGCTCTAGCTACATCAGATCTCTCATCAAAAAGAGCTGCTTTCTGGAATAAGTTTTGCGCCTCACTCCATTTATTCTCGTTTGCTGCTACTACTGCGATTCCGCAGATTGCTCTTGAATGCTGAGGATCTCCTTCCAGCACTTGATTAAACATCCGAGTTCCAACCTCAAACTCACCTTCAAGCACTGCTACCTCTGCTCGCAAGCAAGTTACTATTCTTCTTTGTGCAGGTGATAATCTATTATCACGTAATAACTTCTCAGAATTTTGAACCACATCAGAGAACTGCCTCTTGTGTTTCATCTCTTCCAAATTTCCAATTTCTAGGTCTAACTCCATAGAATCACTCGCACTAGCTTGAGGAGTGGACTCCGGCATTGAAATCCTTTCGATCGCTCTTGAAATAAGAGAGCGGTGCGGAGATTCTTCAGCTGGCTCACTATCCTTATTCGCTACTGGCTTAGCAGTAGTATTAGTCATCGCCATAAATTCATCTTTCTTTTTCATCGCAACTTGAACTAATTCAGTATATCGCGCATTCGAAGAATCATTACTCATCAAGAAGTTACCTATTTCAATTGCATCATCGAAACGCTTCATCTTGATTAAACATCCAGCTAAACAATACTTCATCTCATTGTTGCTCGGATTAACATCAACAAAGTGACGAAGATGTTTTTCAAGATCATCGAATCTATCTAAAGCATAAGCACATGGAATAAAGTGAAGAATAGCGACCTCGCTATCAGGTGCAAGTGATAAAGCTTCAACAAAATATCGATATGCATCAACAGCTCTTTCAACCCTTAGCTCGCACATACCAAGACCACACAACACTCTTGGGTCTTTAGGATCAACACTCCACGCCCTATCAAAGTAGTTTTTTGCTGTCTTAACTTCATTCTCTGCTAAAGCTACAGTGCCAGCTACTTTCAACAAACGAACAGATGATGGGTTTATTTCTTCTGCTTCTCGAAGATATTCCTTCGCCTTCGCTAGGTCTCCTGAACGAGCTGCTGTCTCTCCTTGTTCAAGAAGTTCCTGAAATTTAGTTACATCAGGAGCAAAATCATAAGAGACGATTGGTGTCGCCACTGCAGCTCCCGCAACATTCATTGTCTGATTCATATCTGATGGTGCCATATGGACTCCTTCCTCATTGTTAATCTGAGGCATCTGCATGCCTAAGATCTGTTCATAAACTTTTAATGTTTGCTCTCCGATCGAGCTCCAGGTAAACGATGAAGCTTGTCTTCTCAACTCTTCATTAACCGGAGTATTTATTGCTCTTTCGATTGCTTCTCTAATGCTCTCTTCATCTCCCGGATTACAGTAGAATGCGCTACTACCTAGGTAGTCTCGCGCTGTACCGTAATCTGTAACTACTACAGGTCTTCCTCTCCGAGCTGCTTCTAAAGAAACAAGTCCAGGGAGCTCATACCAACTTGGGAGAACATGTACTGCAGACGCTGCATACGCACTGGCTAGCATCTCGGGAGAAAGACGATCTAAAATGATTGTCTTTCCTCTTCTTTTAAAATTCCTTACTGCTTCGCTATAATCTGGTTGGTAAGTAAAGCCACCAGCTGCCAAAACCACTGTTAAGTCACTATTCTCTAGAGCCTTTAACAACATCAACTGATTCTTGCGAGTCTCTAATCTTCCAACACAAAGAACAAAATCCTTAACTCCATACTCTTTAATAAAGAGCTCTGCTCCAGCATCAATTCCTACCTCGGAGCCTAACGAAACTACATGACATTGCTGCGTAGATGGATATCGTTTTGTAATACTGGCGGTCTCATTGGCTCCATTAGTTAAAAGAGCCGCTGCATTTTCACAAACCCACTGGTTATCAAATCCATCTACACCAGGAACAGTTTTCCAGAGATCCTTTGCCTTACTCCACCACTCCTTGGATTGATTATTCTTAATATATTCAATTAAAAGATAAGCTAGCGCATGAGATTGAGCATGAAACATCCCTACATCTTCGTGTAAAGTCGTCACTACAAATGGAGTTCCTTGAGAAACTGCTCTCATTCCTTGTTCTTTAAGGAGAGAAGGTAGTGCGAAATTGAATAGATGAACTATATCGTAGTTTGCGGGATCTTCTTTTGATTCAAGATCTACTACAACATTAACCCCCATCTCTTTCAAAGAACTTACTGTTCTTTCAAGAACAATGGTGTCTCCACCTCGTTGTGTATAGGTATTAGGTCGACTTTGAAAAAGAACTGAGAGATTCGATTTTACAGAAACCTCTGGAAGCTCTGCTACTTTTTCCTCAACGACTCTTAAGCCTAAATAGTCTCGATATATTGAGTCCAACTTGAGAACAGTATTTTTCCAAGAATGATCCTGCGCAAATTTATAGGCTGCTAATTGTAAATCTTTTCTAAGCCCTTCATTTCGCAAGAGCAACTCTACTGAAAGATGGACAGGATACCCTGACGTTATATGCCAAACAGCATCTTCAAAAGCCAAGAATGGCGGTGCCATAGATGTCAGAACAACTGCACCAGCACCAATAGCTAAACTACAGGCCCCTGATGCTTCATAGTGCTGAGAGCGATAATTCATCAGAACAAGGTCAGCAGCAGCCAAGTAATTTTGAACTTGATCATCACTAACATAAGTTGAAACAAATTTTATATATTGTGTTATCCCCAATTTTTCAGCGAGCTGTACTAATTGGTCTGCATACTCACGACTTCCTGGATCTGATTGATTTGGAGAACCAACGATCCATCCTGTTAATGGGATTCCACGTTGTCGGCAATGATAAACTGCCTCTAATATCCCTTCCATTCCTTTATGCGGCTGGATAAATCCAAATGCGAGTAGCACTGGACTATCTGACGGCATATCAAGTTCAGAACGGAGCGTCTCCTTTGAAATACCGATCTCGTCCCTCACTGTTACGCCATGCGGCAATACAACTACACGATCAGGAATCGCTCCATTTGCTAAGACTTGAAGTCTATTCTGGGATGAATGAACTATTATTAGGTCGCTAATTGATAAGAGTTCTACTAATCCTGGGTTTGAAGTAAAAGTACTATGGAGCTGTAATATCAGTCTTACACCAGAATCTCTCACTGACTTTAAAGCCGCTACGAATTTATCAGTATGATCAAAAAATGTAGCGCTATGTAGGTTTAAATGAAGTGCTGTAATCTTAGATTTTTGTATCTGAGTCACCAAATCTGAAAAATCGTGACTAGATCTAGTCCAACATCTTTTAACATTAGATCTATCTTGATTGGTTAATTCTACTCCTTCTTCAGAGAAGATAACCATGGAATCTTGAGGTCTTTTACCGAATAGAAAGTTAGCATAAGTAGCTAAGCCACAACGTTGATTCCATGTCGAAAGTAAACCTAATCGTCCAGAAACTACGCCAGACTGAGAGCAAACATCGGAGCAGATTTTGTGTAAACTATCTACAACTTTATCCCATGTAAATCGTTCTTGAACTAACTGTTGAGCAGCTTGTGACATCTTTGAAATTCGATCTGAGTTTCCAAGGAGTGAAAGCATTGCATTAGCAAGCTCTTGTTCATTCACATTGGCTACCAAGATTCCAGTTGTTCCAGGAACAAAGGCTTCCTTAACACCGCCAACATCGAATGCGACAACAGGCGCACCACAAGCCTGCGCTTCGACAGCAGTTAATGGAAATGAATCAAACCAACGAGAAGGAATTGCGGCTAAAGCAGCTCCTGAGAAAGCTTCTGCAACTTGCGCTTGCGAGACACCTCCATGAAATTTTATTCCTGGAACAGAGGCCTCAACGGCACGCGGGTCAAAGAGAGGCTCCCTACCCCACATTTGAGAAGATCCATAAATATCTAGATATGCCGCCTTATTTTGAGATTTAACGATCTGAAAAGCATTAATTAAAAGATCAATGCCTTTATCAATAACTAAAGCTCCTGCGAAAACAATTCTATTAGGATCTCGTCTTACGTCTGCGCGAGGATGAAATACATTTAAATCAGCACCGTTTGGAATGACGGTAAAGATCTCCTCTCGAGCTCCCTCTTTTATAAAGAGATCTTTCTGTGCTTGAGAGACACATACAGCACTATCTACTACATGATGTAACAAAGCTGCTTTAATTCCCATTGCTCCAGCAGATGGGTCATGTGCAAATAAAATCTTAGCTCGGCAGTTTTTCAGATCTTTAGCCAACATTGCTGGCAAGACTCGGCAGGCACAGATTAAATTAAAATCTCCGAGATCAGCAGCTTTCTTAAGTGCACTAACAATATCGTACTGTTCTCCTAGGTCCCAACACTCAATTCCATTCCAGAGCTCAGAGCCATTTTTTAGTTGAGCAGCAAGAACTACTCGATCTCCACGCTTTACGAGTGTTCTCGCAAGCCAAAGAGTTGCTGTTTCGGCGCCGCTATTTACACCGTGCAGATCTATCTGATGATCTTTATGAACAATTAGAAAAGTAGCGACTGCCATTTAGACTCATTTACCTCAAAACATCGATAAACCTTCCTCGCCTAGATAGAACGAGATAAGGTTAAGATGCTTTTGAGAGCATCAAGAGCGCAGAAATAGTAATTTTTTTATAGAAAAATCAGCAACTTATGTGTCATTTTTTTGACACACAAGCACTGATTGTATGAGTAAGATACTGAATATTTTAGGACGCAAATGAGCGGCAGAAGTCTTCAAGCTTATCAAGCTTCGGCTCTAGCTCAGTTTCAATTGTTTGGCTGAGTGCCCACCAAGACTGATAAAGTTGTTGCTGGCAAAGTTTTTTGCAGACCTCTGAGATCTCTGTAACTTTGTCACCGATATTGTACCTTGAGCGCTCATCCTCTGGAACAAGGTTCATTAATGAACCATACCATTCAAAGAATGCCTGTGCTGTTTTAACAGCTTCTAAAAGATGCTTATTGCCGTTAACCATGTTCCCGGCCTGAAAACACTTTCGTGCTTCTCTAAAAGCTGAATAGACCTGACGAACTATCTCCCATGCAAGGGATATCCGGCTATGAACAAATTCGCGAGGAGTTCCGGTCTGAACCTCCATAATTATAGTTTCAGAACGATTTACAGGAGCACTCCAATCAGACTCATCTAACTCATGACCATCTAATAACAGGTCAGTAATCATATGTTCTGGATCAATTGATGTTTTAAGAAGTTCTACTAACTCCGCAACTGAGCGTAGTCCATCGGTACGAATT
>CAZTER010000131.1:0-5682 GCA_964612045.1 uncultured Bdellovibrionales bacterium | reverse complement strand
GATCCTTAAATTCCAAGGGAAAGACCCTGATTGATGGTTTAGTTGGAACGATGACATTAGAAGCAATTATTAGTGATGATCTTGTTGCGGTTCAAAGGTCACGATTAGTTGTAGGTAGAGGAGATAGGAGAGAAGATCAAAGAGGATCTCACTCTGATAATGGATCTTCAAATAGAATAGCACGAATTGATCAAGATCGTATTGAACAAGCTCGAATTGAGCAGGCAAGATTAGAGAATGCTAGACAAGAGCGGCTAAGACTAGAACAAGTGCGCTTAGAGCAAGCAAAAGCTGATCAATTGAAAGCTGAACAAGCTCGAATAGATCAGATAAGATTAGCTGAGCAACAACGTTTAGAGGCAGCTCGTATTGAGAAATTAAGAGGAGATCTAGAAGGTGCTAGGGCTAGATTGGTAATAGCTACTAAAGAGTTAGATACAAGAGCTGCTGCCAATGAAGCCAATTATAAGAGTTTTACTTCTTCCGACTTATTTAAGATGCATGCCTTACTTGATAAGTTCAATAAGGATACGCCTCTTGAGGTAATGAGTGGTCTTAGAAGCTCTACTTCAAGTGAAGTTGGTCGATATCAGTATAGTCAACTGCAGAGTAGAGCAGATGCAGCTATGTCAACTATGACTGAAGAGCTCAAGTTAGCTAGAGGAGTAGATACGCAACTAAGAACAAGAATTGATACTCTTACTAAACAGATCGATCGTCTACTTGCGACAACTCCTGATACTGCAACATGTGATAAATTAGTTAGAGAGTTAGATTCTCTTAATCCATTGATAAAAAGTGGACGAGGTCATGCTATTTTAATTGAGAGAGCGTATGCGGATACGCGATTGACTCCAGCTGAGAAGACTAATGTTATAAAAGCTACTCAGTTAGTTACTCAGTTCTTTAAAGATCAAGAAGAGTTTGTTAATGCACAAGCTTCTGGTGATATTGACGAAATGCGAAAAGTAGCAAAAAGCTACTTGGTTAGTTGCGGTGCGCGGTGGTCAGATAGCACGGCCTCTTCAGGAGATGGAGGAGCTCCCGATAGTTTAGAAGTAGCAGATTTTTGTAAAGTTTTCTGCAAGCACCCTGGATATGCTAGTGAGTTAATCGGGGCGTTTGATACGAGTTATGGATCTGGCCGTTTGCCATTATTCTTAGCACTTGAACTTGATGGAAATCGAGAGCGCTATTTAAAAGCATTACAAGGATTAGTAGATCAAACAAACCCGCGGGTATCAAATGCAAAAAGAATCGAAGAGTATCTTTCAGCTATAAAGTGGGCTGAAGATAATAAGATTACTAATCCATTTAGATTTTCAATTGATGGGTTAGTTAATTTAATGAAGGATAGTAAGCAGAAAGATTATAGTAAGCCTTTGTTGGTAGTTGTTGCTGGATCTAGTGATTGGAACGGTGCTTTGAATCAGTTGGAATACCATGTAGAAAAGTTTAGATCTCAAGGATATCGAGTTGAGTATCGAGAGGTTTCCTCAGACCAAGATATATCTCTATCAATGCAAAGTGCGACCTCTAATGGTCAATATAAAGCTGATGCTGTAATTTTATCAGGCCATGGTTCTCGTCGTTCTCTATCTTTAGCAGATCGAGATCCTAGATTATTTAAGGTCGATCCTAGTGATAGAGTTATAACATTCGATGATGAAGCAAAGTTAAAAGATGTTGGTAAGTATATAGAGAGTGGCGCATCCATGATCTTGTACTCATGTTCAAATGGAAATGGACGAGAAGGAACAGAAAATATGGCTAATTTTATGCGGAAAGTATTCCCGCATATTGCCCCGAAGCGTATATTTTCGATGACAGAACCTGGTTATATTATAAATATTGAATTTGATGCTGATAAGAAGGTAAAAAAAGTTACCTTTGACGGTAAGTACAATCCAGAAACTTATCAAAGTTCTACTGGTGACAGCCACTACGATAGTGCAGTTTAATTAGATGATGTTATTGAATAGTTTAATCTCCGAATATAGCGGTGTTATCTTTGATATGGATGGCACGCTCGTTGATTCTGAGTATCTATATTTAAAAGCTTGGGGCGAGTGTCTAAATAGACAAGGATTGTACTTTGATGAGTGGGAAGACTTCTTTAACAAGCACTGTGCAGGAAGAACTTTCTATGATGGAGAAAGAGCTTTAATAGATAAGTTTGGTCCTCAAATTGATTTAAAAAAGCTAAACGATGAAGCTTCTGTAATTTGGGGGCAGCTAGCTTCCGATGAGGGATTGCAGCTTAAGCCTGGCTCCTTAAAGTTAATAGAAACATTAAAAGAAGCTGATATCTCAATGGCAGTAGCTACCTCTGCCGGAAGAGAAGAGATGAAAAAGACATTAGAACCTCTCGGTTTAGTCAAATACTTTTCAGCAATAATCACAGGAGATGATATTCCAAATGGACGAGGCAAGCCGCATCCAGATATTTTTTTAAAAGCTGCTGGCTCAATAGGAATATCCCCTATCAGCTGTATTATATTTGAAGATTCAGCTGCAGGAGTATTAGGGGCACATGCCACTGGTGCATTTGTGGTTCATATTCCAGATAGAGCTGAGATTCCTAATGAGATTAAAGCCAAAGCAAATCTGATTTTAAGGTCTATGGATGAACTATTTTAGATAGGTTAATTCGATCTATTCTGCTGATCGTATTCACGTTCCCAGCGCCATTTTTTTTCTAACCTTTCAATAGCGCCACCATGCTCTTGCTCTACCTGATCAATAATATTTGCCATTGTAAATTGAGCATCTTCGCCAAAATTATTAGGTGATGGCAATACTGAGAGGATACAGAACGAGATATCTTTAGGATGAACAAGATACTTACTTGCGGCAGCGATCTCTTCACCTATTTCAAGGACTGGAAATGCATATTCGTTCTCTATCGCTTTTACAAAAGTATTCTCTAGTTCTCTGACTAATCTAAAAACTAGCTCTGGAAATATTTCACCTGGATATTCTTCTAGTGCAGAGAGGTAACTTGCAATCTCTTCTTTAAAGATCTGTGCGTATGGATGAGTTTGATTATCGTTGGTCATCTTCATCTCCGATCTCTAGCAGAGGTTTTTCTAGCTCAGGTTCTACTTCAGATTCCTGCTCATTAAGTAAGCGATCTTCCTCTTCTAACTCTCTAATAATATCTTCAGGAATATACTCCCCTTCTTCCTCTTCAATTGCATTCTCTGCTTCTTGCTTATCTAACTGATCAATCTGCTCTAAGAAATCATCTACTAAATCTCCACATTTTTTAGAGCGTCTCTTAGCTACAATCCATTGGCCACGCATCTGATCGAATAGTTGATTATTACGCTCTGCATCAGTCGCTAGTTTTTGAACCTTTTGCTCCATCTTTGAAGCACCATCTCTACATAGAGTTCCTAATTGCTCATATGCAATAACAGCAGCCTCTAGAAGCTGTTTTGTTGGATTTCCAGGGAGTAACGCATGTCGATCGAAAGTTTGTAGAACTTCAAAATCATTTGAATTCGCAAGGAAAGCAACAAAATGAATCCCCTGTGGTGACTCTACTGCGAGTAATTCAGCACCGCTCTGTCCAAGCATATTGGCAGGCATGCGAGCTGTGACATCTAGGTCGTTTAGTGCTCCTTCATCGAGCATGACCCAAACTTCACGTAGTCTTTCAACGAAATTTAAAGAAGCCTCTGGGCCTACAAGGTCAAGTAATTTAACAACTTCATGGTCAGGACCATGAGAAAGCTCTTCTCCAATTGCATGGTGCGACTGCTGTTCCTCATGCTCGGTATGGTTAGAATGTTCTGAGCTGTATGAGTTTGTGAGCGTGTTATCAGAGCTCTGGCTGGACATTACAAGTTCAGCACCTTCAAGTTTAGTAGAAGCTACTCCTGGTGCAAGTTCATCGCCTATCTCTGCGTTTGCAGCTGCACGAGGATCTCTTCTACTTCTTATCTGATTCTGCTGGTTGACCTGAGCAGTGCCGATGTATTTAAAAGCGATTGCATCTTGGCGCTCTTCTGCCAGAGTTTCTCCACCAATTTTATGTTCTTTATCATGTTTATGATCTTTGTGACGGGCTGGATCGTTTCGCTTTCTATCTCTTCCTGCCTCTGTCGCTGGTTGTTGTCTTCTCGAGACCTCTTCTGAAGTTTTAACTGATAATAGAGCTCTTAATCTTGCAGCGTCTGGAGATTGTGCTTGCGCTCGTTCTTGATGCACCACACTAGAACTTTCCTTGACCTTAAGGTCTTGAGCTGACCCCTGTTGGGTGTTCTGGTTCTGTTGTGGCTGATTACTCTTTAAAACCGATACCATTGCTAGGCCCTAATTATATGACGAGCAAAGAACAACTTATCTCACCTCTACTGATCTAGGTATTAAGGTGAATTGCTTCATTTTAAATTCAAATATTCTATCTGTCTAATAGATTGAAATTATTGATTAAAATTGGCTTTAAACCAAGCAACAGTTTCTGTTAAGCCGTCTTCCAAGGGGGTAAGCTTAAAGTTTGGTAAGGTAGTATGTAGCTTTGTTGTATCTAAAACCTTCTCCTTTGCACCTACATATTTTGATAGGTCGTATTGAATCTTCTGTGCATCGTACCCCAAGATCTTACAGATGATTGAAGCGAACTCTTTGATGGTGTGTCCTTTTCCGCCACCGATATTAATTATATCTCTATCTTTGAGTTCATTGAGCTGCATTAATGCAGAGACAAAATCGTTGACATGAATGAGCTCTCGAACCTGAGACCCATCTCCCCATAATTCAACACTATGAGCATTTTTAACACCAAGCAGGATCTTGCGGATTAGATCGAAGATAAAATGCATCTGTCTTCCATCTAGATGATAATCAGCTCCATATAGAGTGGATGGAACAACAAATAGATAATTCAAACCAAACTGTGCAGATATGGCACGGAGTCCCTGATACAACATCCTTTTTGTCATGGCATACGTATAGAGACTTTCCGTAGGATCTCCACGCATGAAATTCTCTTCTTTATGTGGAGCTCCTGGTTCATAGCAACAGCTAGTTCCGATAGCGACCAACTTTGCTTGTGGTTGTGAGGAGCTCCACCACTCTAATACATTGGTATTAATTCTCTGGTTAATAATCCATTGCTCACCTGGATGCTTCAAGCAGAAATCACCGGCTTGAGTCCATGCTGCAAGATGAAATATCTGATCGTATTTAACAGAGGATAGCTTGGTAAGCGACCTTTGGTCTGTAAGATCTATCTCTTTTGAATTCGGAGCATCTACCGAGTGTCCCTTATTTACAAGGTATTTTATTAGGTGAGATCCTAGAAATCCCCGACCACCGCTGACAAAAATTCTCATTGGCCTAACTTTGAATCTCTAGCCGGATCCACCGGAAAGAAAAATTCAACTCCTTTATCTAGTAAAGCTTTATTGTTTCGTAAAATTTCATCTTTAAAATTCCAAGCTAATACGAGGTACACATCGGGAGGGTTTGTAAGTTCATCCTCCAAGACGATAGGTATATGCATTCCAGGAGAATAAAGACCTTTACGTAGAGAGTTTTTCTCTACTAAGTATTCAACTAAATTTGTTCCGATCTTACAGTAATTAAGAAATGTATTGCCCTTAACTGGTGCACCCATTCCATAAATCTTTTTCCCTTGAGCCGCACGGTTCTTAAGGAATGCGACTGTCTCAT